>JASFGM010000354.1:0-4468 GCA_050123755.1 Desulfobacterales bacterium | reverse complement strand
TCCTCTTTGATCTCGCGATACATCTGAATTCCGTCTTCTTTGGGGATCATCACGTCGAGGATAATCAGCGCAGGCTTTTCTCTTTTTGCTTTTTGTAAGCCCTCTGCTCTGTCGGCCGCATCGATCGTATGGTAGCCACAGTTTCCCAACAGATTGCATAGAAAAATGCGCAGATCCAATTCATCCTCGACGATCAATATTTTTTTTCTTTCAATTCCCGGGTACACTGGTACCTCCGAGATGGAGGGTTGGCTGTCATTCGGAATGCACTGGGATTTCTCCAAACCTTTAGATCAAGCAGATATAGCATAGACTGTGCCATTCATTCATGTTTTTTGATATCTATTTGTAATTACAATAAATATTTATAAAATCGTCCCCAGGTCGACGTATGTATGCAGCCGAAATTTGCAACATATGCAACATATTTAACCGCAAGATTTTTAATAACTCCTTTAAAAACATTAATATATTAAAATTTTATGTGTTGCACAACAATATTTGCAACATTTTTTGCAACATTTTAGCACTGACCTCAACCCGCTCAAAGCGTGTGTCCGAAGCACCTCTTTGCACAACACATCGATTCATCCATTTAAAATATCTGTATAAAATTCTAATTAATTCTTTTATTATTAATTATTTATTGATAAATAAGTACTGAGTTTCCGATTTAAATCTCCCAATGATATTGAATATATGGGGAGGCTGGAATCATGCCGGTTGAATCAGACAATTATTATCCCCAAAAATTGCCATTAAATCTAGCGATCGTCGGCGGCGGCAGAGCCTGTAAGTTTTTTCTGCAACTGCTGCAAAATGAATCCCTTCCCTATTTGAATATTAATCTCGTTGGGGTTTGCGACATCAAGCCCGAGGCCGAAGGTCTTCTGATGGCCAAGCAAATGGGTATATATACCACGGATAACTTTAAGGATCTTTTTAATATCAAAAACCTGGATGGCATTGTCGAACTGACCAATAGTAAAGAAGTCCTTCTGGAACTCATAAAACTCCGACCCGAGACAGTCGGCATCGTCGAACACAATATCGGTAGATTGTTAAGATCTCTTTTCTTGATCGATGAGCAGCTCAAATCAGCCGAGCAGCAAATAGACGCCGAAAAAATGATTTCTGAATTTCTCATCCAGCAGACCAACGAACGCGTCGTGGTCTTGAACCCGGATTTCACAATCTCCGAGGCCAATGAGCCTTATTTGAAGTTTGTCAAGAAATCCAAAGAGCAGGTGGTTGGGGCACACTGTTACGAAATTTTCTACGGTATCGACGCACCCTGTTCTAGTTCAAGATTTGGGTTCGACTGTCCCATGGTGGAGACGGCCAGAACCGGTGAATCCGCGCATATTATCGTAGAGAATCCCGGTTCAACCGATGTCAAAAGCTATTGCGACATGGTGACCTATCCGGTCAAAAACGGCAGCGGCGAGATCATAAAGATCATAGAGATATGTCGGGACATTACCGAGGAGTTGTCTTCCCGCTGGGAAGAGAACGAGCGGAAGCTAAAGCAGGATTTTAATTATTTGATCCAGGAAGATCGCATGATTTCACTGGGAAAACTCGTTGCCAGCTGTGTTCATGAAATCAACAATCCCATCCAGGGATTACTGACTTTTGCCCGATTGATGGAGGACATGCTCGCAAAAGATCAACCCACATCCAGAGACTTGCAAGAATTTAAGAAATTTTTGTCACTGATGACCCCGGAATTGGAACGCTGCGGAAACATCGTTTCCGGGCTGCTTTCATTCTCGCGCGAAACATCTCTGGAATATAAGCGCATCGACCTCAATGAAGTTCTGGAAGCCGTTATCGCCCTGACCCGCCACAAGCTGGGACTCCAGGGCATCAAATTAACAACGCATCTCTACCCCGGGCTTTTGTGGGTCCGCGGAAACGCAAATCAGTTAGAGCAATGCCTGCTTAACCTGATTTTCAATGCCATGGATGCGATGCCTGAGGGCGGAGAGTTGAATGTGTTGTCTAATCTGGACCTCGCCCAAAAACAAGTGCGGGTAGAAATCCGCGATACCGGATCCGGGATTCATGCGGAAAACCTGAACCACATTTTTGACCCCTTTTTTACCACCAAAGAAGCAGGAGAAGGGACGGGCCTTGGATTATCGATTGTTTATGGCATTGTAAAAAATCATAGTGGACATACCGAGGTTACCAGTGAAGTGGGCAAGGGGAGTTCATTTTCACTGAAATTCCCGCACCTTTCTCCCCAAAGCAATGGTATGGAGGAAAGCCATGGACGATAAAATGAATATCATGATTGTCGATGATGAAAAGATCGTTCGGGAATCCCTTTTCCATTGGTTCACTAAAGTCGGTCATACGGTTGAAAAGGCATCATCAGGTTTTGAGGCTTTAGAAAAATTAGAAAAAAATCCTTTTGACCTTTTATTTGTAGACATCAAAATGCCCCAAATGAGTGGCATTGAGTTGCTGGAAAAAGTAAAGACAGAGTATCCGGAAACCAGCGTCATCATTATCACCGCTTACGGATCCATTGAAACCGCCGTGAAAGCCATGAAACTGGGTGCCAGCGATTACCTGCTAAAGCCGTTCAAACCAGATTATCTTTCCCTGGTGATGGAAAAAATCAGGCAGCAGATTAAACTTGAGTCAGAATATCATTATCTTAAAGGGCGTATGGAAAAAATCGCCCGCTTTGATAACATCATCGGACAAAGCCCGGCCATGGAAAAAATATTCGACCTTATTCCCGAGGTGGCTCAAAGCGATGCGTCAATTCTTTTGATCGGTGAAACCGGCACAGGTAAAGAACTGGTTGCGAAAGCCATCCACGCAAAGAGCAAACAAAACTATTTGCCCTTTATTGCCATCAACTGCGGGGCCGTTCCCGATTCCCTCCTGGAAAGTGAACTTTTTGGGCATCAAAAAGGCGCCTTTACCGGTGCGACCTATTCCCGCAAAGGCTTTTTGGAAGTCGTTTCCGGGGGAACTCTGTTTCTTGATGAAGTTGGCGAAATTAGTACAAAAATGCAAATAGATCTTTTACGGGTTTTGGAAGAAAAGAAAATTACCCGAATCGGAAACAGCAATCCGATTGAAGTGGACTTCAGGCTGATTTCGGCCACGCGCAGGGACATTGAAAAAGAGATTGTTGCCGGCAATTTCCGGGAAGATTTTTTCTATCGCATCAATGTTATTTCGATTCAAATCCCACCCCTCCGGGAACGAAAAGAAGACATTCCTTTACTGACGCAGCACTTCCTCGAAAAATACAGCCAGGAAACGACCAAGCGGGTCAATCATATCAACCGTGGCACCATGGAACATTTGATGCGCTACAACTGGCCGGGAAATGTCAGGGAGTTGGAAAATGCCATTGAAAGAGCGGTGGTGCTTTCCAAATCGCGAACCCTCGAAATGGAGGACTTCTCGTTTCTTAGAGAGCCTTCTCCTGCGCTTTTCCATCCCATGTCGCTGCGCGAGATGGAAAAGCAACATATTCAGCGCGTTTTAGAGGAATGCGGCTGGAATATTACCAGGGCCGCTAAGCTGCTGGATATCAACCGGGTAACCCTCCATAAAAAGATTAAACGCTTCGATATGCAAAGGCACGCTTAATATTCGTGCGGGAATGCTCAACCCATGAATTCTAGAAAAAGGATCATCGGCGTTGTACCTGTTGGAGAGGTTCCTGAACTCGCGCCCAAAGTTATAGCAGCCCACATTGCGGGTTACTTAAAACTTTCCGCAGCGGTTCTTGACCCTTTGGCGCAACCGGCCTACGCTTTTGATGAGAGCCGTCTCCAATATAACGCCGGCGCGATCATAAATTTCTTTGAATCCGCTCCTTTTAACGAATATGATAAAGTCATCGGTGTCTTAAATGTGGATCTATTTATTCCCATCTTTACCCACGTTTTTGGAGAGGCCAGACAAAGCGGAAAGTACGCCCTGGTTTCATTATTCCGGCTTGCAGAGGGCAAAGAAGGTGATAAATCAACTTCTGCCCTCCTTTTGGAAAGAGCCGCAAAGGTTGCGCTGCATGAGTTGGGCCATCTCTTTAATCTGTTTCATTGCGAAGATCATAAATGTCTGATGCATTTTTCAGGAAACCTTGAAGACCTGGATCACACACCGCTTTATTTTTGCAGGTATTGTTCTGCTTATTATAAGGATGCGCATTCGCGTATTTGAATGCTGGCAGCCATACAGACAACGTCGACATGCGTAACTGAGGAGTCGGTGCGTTTTCCCTAAAACCTATTTTGCGGCAAGAACCGGCATCTTCAAATAAAGTCAGAGGGCCCGCCTGGGGTTCCGCCCCCGCAAGCCGCAACAAATGATTCCCAGGCTCTGACAACGCCCCCAAAACGTCTAGTTTGCCCCGAACAGGCAGCGATGACCATCGCAGCCGTGGGATTTGGTTCTCTGGGGCTGCCCCGGGGTGAATTTAGCGGGCCTGCTG
>JASFGM010000353.1:0-4471 GCA_050123755.1 Desulfobacterales bacterium | reverse complement strand
AACTCCTCCTGCACCTTGCCAACCAGGATTTCAAGCTCTTCCATAGATTCGTGTTCACTAAAATCACAATTAATGACAAACAGGATGTTGTCCAGGATACCCATTTTTTTGATCATGGATAAAAACTGGATATCTGCTTGGCGCAGGCCTGTCCGGCTGCTGATGACATAAACAATCAAATGGGTAAGTAATAAATAATCCTGAATCATCGCCAGGTGCATTGGATTTGAAGAATCACTTCCCTGACAATCGGCAATTTCGATATTTTCATTCGATCCTTCTGCGGGGATCTCCAGTTGAACATCTTTCAGATAAACGGCCAGATCTTCATTGCCCACAAATGCTTTGTGTTCAGCAAAGGTGGTTTCCTCATATTTACGGGTTGTGTCTTCAGAGGAGATAATATCATAAACGCGGTCATACCCTTTGATATAGGAGGTTAGAAGTACATTATTAAGATTGCGGGTGTCTTGAGATATCAATTGTTCCGAGCTCAATGATTTTAGGGCCTGTTGGATTTGATGACGCTCATCTTCGTTTCTGATATCGAACTTCGAATTATTCTTGCGCCACTCCAGTGAAGGGAATAAAACCAGAGCCTGCTCCATTTCTGCATTAACTTCATCCCAGGACTTAAAGTAAAGATGCGCGCTTAACCGATCCCCGGACCGCACCCGGGTGACAATTGATGTGACAACGCCGGCGCCTCTTTTTAAGTAATCGCCGCTCAGCATTGAGTTTAAAAATGTACTCTTTCCGGATTTAATCGGCCCCACCACCGCCACGCGCATAATATCTTCTGCCATCTGAACCGGCAGCCCCCGGCAGGTTTTCTCCCAATCGTCAAAACGGGTTTCCGCCATACCGGGCATGGATTTGGCTTTCGATATCAACGCTAGAATATCTTGATTGACCTTTAAAATTTCTTCTTTGAGGTAATTGTAGCTATCCATTTTTAATCTTTAGAATTCGAATCGGTTTGCGCCTTGATGCAGACATTAATTTGTTTAAATTAGATATGTAATCCCGCCTCAGCGGTGCCCTGATGAACACATATATTTATTAAATCAAGATGTGAAATCCCGCTTTAGCGGGGACCCTGATATACCTTTTTAAGATGGGTTACAGATTGAGGTTATGGCGCAGTTCATACAACCTGTCGGCTTAATTGTCAAAATGATTTCCCGGCCACTTGCTTCCGGCTTCTGGTTGCTGACTTTTTCTGAATGTCGCACGAATCGATTTAGCCAGTCGCCAGGAGCCAGTAACCAGGGGCTATTACAAATTCAACTGGATCTTTTCGAATAGCCCCCGAGGATGGCTTGCAATATGATCTTTCATGTCCAGGACATAATCCGGTCGGATGCCATCTCTCCAGCGGGGATATCCGCCGCGCCAGACGTATGTGACTAGGTCCTGAAAGGTCTTCCTGTTAAATTTATACTCTCCAATATCAACTTCAAGTGCCCTGTTATTTGCATGAACGCGTAACAGAATTTGGGCGGCATAGTTCGAAATCATATCTCGAACAAGCGCCTGACTCTGGTAGCCCTCCGGCTTTTGTTTAAAGTCTTCGGGTTTTTCCGGCAAAGGATATCTTCGGTATATTTCACCGATAAAACCGGTGAAGCGAATGCCGTGAATGGCGCCCATTAAATCTCCGATTTGGGCTCTATCTTCAATCGTATAAACCGGCCAGTTCGATTCAAATTGATCTTCATCACAATTTTCTGCCATATCACTGATGTGCTGACAAAATTCCGATCCAAACAGAAAGTGCTTCTCAAACAAAAGCATATCCGAGTCGATATTAAAGAAACCAAATGCGATGGTCCCATGGCTGAGAGATTCAAAAGCTAAAGGCATTAGATTCTCTGGTTTTCAAATTTTCAAATTCCGCCGCAAAAATCATAGCGCATAGCTGCAATGATGTTAGAATGATGTTAGATCGTTGTGCTATACATCACTTAAGAAGAACCGCCATTTGCAAAACATATTCTCCGGATGAGGGTCGGGTGGCGCAAACAGGCATTCCACCGTGATGCGTTTATCAATTTCCTGGGCAAAACTGGCGAATTCCTCACGGTGCATGGCTTTGCAATCATACTCATTCAGTCCGCGCTTAAGCCGGGCTGTCTGGGTCGGACAGGAGGGAATCTGGATGAAAACTTCATCAGGCGTTTGGGTGATTTGATAACCAACGAGGATACACCACGGAAAATACCGCAGCGCTTTTACAAAAGCGCTGAGACCTTTCTCCTCAATATTGAATCGCTTTAATAAATCTCGGGCCGCCATTGACGCAACCCGGCCCCATACTTTTTCATTTAGGCGGTCTGCCGTTGACTCATCAAAATGTTCCGTTATGTTAATATACCAAAATGCATCAATGACCCGGTAATGCCACAAAAGAAATTCAATATAATTGCGTAGATCAGAATTGTCCATATCCTCAAAAATTTCAAGATCCATTGGCTATTCCTTTCAATGATTCGATATCAAATACAATACGGGAATAATTCCCTCATATTTCCTGGCTATGAAATTTAAGAATACCGGTAAAAAACGTCCCTGCGGTAATTAGCCCGCCGCAGATGGCAATGGCTATGGCAAAGCTGCTGATATCGCCTATAATGCCGATAAATACCGGAGCCAGCCCGCCACCGATCAAAAAAGCCAGGGGAACTGTAAATGAAATTGCAATATTTCTTAATTCGACTGGAACAATTAAAGACAAGGCAGCAAAACCCGCAGGGAAAAAACATACGGCAATCAGCGGCTGAAAAAAAACAATGTAAGATATATATGAACTTGACGCAACGCTCAAAAGCACGGTCAGCAAACCGGTTAGGAGTAAAACTATCTTGAGTGTCTGCCTCGATCCAAAACGATCCGTTGCCCATCCACCGACGAATGCCATTATCACGCAGGATATCCTTGACAAGGCGATTAATGTGTTGGCCACATTTCTATCAATACTGTGTTCCGTAACCAGATAAAGTGGCAACATCGTGTAGATACCAAGGCCACTGATGATTCCCAAACTAAATAGAAGCATCATTACCCAAAATGACACATTGCTAAAAACTTTTCTAAAAGAGACAAAGCTAGGTGCCTCACCCCTAAATTCTCCCCCACGGCTATAGTAGAAAAAAACTGGGCTCATAATTAAAGCCGCGCAGCCAAACAGTAAAAAGACAGCACGCCAGGAAAACCAAACCATAACAGCTTCGGATATAAGAGGGGCAGCAATAAAGCTCAAATTTGGAGCCAGTTCATGAATCGCAATGGCTTTTCCCCAGCTTCGGGATGAAATTGAGGATGTAAGCATCGCTATTCCGGATGGTAAATACAAACCGGCTGTTATCCCGACGATGAAAAGCCCCAAACGTATTGTCCGTGTTCCTGCACAGAAGGCTATCCCGATTAAAGCGAAACCAAGAGCTGTATTTGAAAATAGTATGGTTCGTTTATGATTTATGCGCGAAGATATAAATCCCGATCCGGTGAGGCTAATAAAATATCCAAACGAAATCAGAAAGAATAATGATCCGGCATCCGCGTGGCTCAAATTAAGATCAATTTCAATATTGGGGGTCAAAGGAGCCAGTATGATACGCGAAACAAAATTAAGAAAAAAAATTGAAGTCAAAATGAGAAGAGGACCTAATTGATTCAGAAAGGAGTCGGAGGAATTATTCTCACTTCTCATGGCACCGGAAAGCTCTGAAGAATTAACCATTTATAACCGTTCTGCTAAAAAAAATTTATGCTGCCTGTTTAAAATCGTCATTTCTGTCAGAATTCTTTCTTTTCACAAATTTTAGGCGCATTCATTCGTTTTTGTGCCGAGCGCCCTTATCTGTATCAATACAGCCCCAATGCAGATGGATATTTCTTCCGGTCTAGAAATTTATTGTTTTGGATAACATAATTTAACAAATGGCTCATAAAGCATTTGCCCAATCAGGACTCTTGTGAATCCGGGTTTTTCAGAACCGCCTAAGATTTGAGCGATTTTTTTAGCGATGTCCAGTCGTTCTTCAGAATCTGTCTTATTAAGGAATGCAAAGCGCATCGCTTCAGGAGGCGAATTTTTCATAATACCCTGATCATCCGTCAGGACAGCCGCAACGGCTTCCGCTGTTATGGCAGCGCCAAACGCCAGACCGGTAATATTGGCTAACAATTTAGGCCGAAATGCCCATTTGTCCGTTAAGGGCTTTCCAACGGCATCTAAGCCGACGACCCCAATCATCCACCGCGCGCTTTGAGGGACAACAGGTTCATGATCAGCAGGCGCTTTCAATGGTCTGCGCGCGGCTCCATCGGCTTCAACAATAATCCAGCGAAATACTCCCGATTGCCAGAGCGCATCAATTGTTTCCGGTTTCAGCCCTTTAAGTTTGTTCTTTAAGTGTAAAACCTCACTGCCGGCTGAAATGTGAGAATTTTGTTTAAAAAGCTCACG
>JASFGM010000352.1:0-4472 GCA_050123755.1 Desulfobacterales bacterium | reverse complement strand
TTGGCGGGGGCTCTGAACCAAAACCAAAGCGTTTTGAAACGAGTTTGGTTTTTAATTTGCCCTCGAACAAGATCAAATGCCCTAAAAGCCGATTTGGGATTATCACTTTTTGGTTTCGACTTGACAATTTCTGAAGGCTATCGCTATAAAAGATTATTCGATTCGCAAACACCATTCCTCCCGAGGCTCCAATGGCCAATCAATACGAGATAAAAAGCCTAAGCCCGTTATTATCGGCAGAAGGATATCCCCGGCGACTCATTCTGCTCCCATTTCAGCCCATCCTCTCCCGGAGCGACGATAATTTTGGAACCAGATGCCGACTCGGCTTTCATCAATTTTGCGATTCGAACAGACGGCGCCGGGACTAAATGGATCTGTAATCCGTTACAAAAGGAGAACATCATGAAAAAGGACGATCTTACCCAGGTGAAACATATCGGTGCTTTACGCATGAAAATGCTCATTCGTTCGGGGATCACAACCATCAGGCAGCTTCACCAAATATCGCTGGAAAAACTGGCCCAGGTAAAAACCATCGGTCCGCATTATGCAAAATTAATCAAGGCTGCCGTGGCGGAATCTTATGGGGAAAAACCTGTGAAATCAGCCCCGAAAGTTCCGAAAACCGTCTCCGCTAAAAAGAAGAATGTCGCGGATCTCAACCAGAATTTACGTAAACAGATTAAAGTTCTCGGCAAACGCTTAAAACAGGCCAATGAAAAATTAAAGCCCCTGGACAAAAAGAAGTACCTGGAATTATATGTTGATTTTAAGAAAAGATCCAAAACGCTTAAGACCCATCTTGGTGAGCTGAATAAAAACCAGGGAGATCTCTCCAAAAAGGTTACGGAAAATATCATCAAAAATGCCGATGCATTGAGTGCCACATTGAAAAATGTCGGCAAAAAACCCAAGAAGAAAAAATATCAAAAGGTATCTCAGGAAATTCAGTCGCTTTCTAAAAAGCTCAAGAAGACGCTCTCCTGAATGAAGAAATTACTGTTATTGGGGGACATACACGCAAATTATCCGGCCTTAAAAGCGATCGGTCAGTATATCAAGCCGGATCGATTTGATCGGATCATTAACACCGGAGATTTCACCGTTTACAGTACCTTTCCCAATGAAACGATTCAATGGTTTCGCAAGCGCAAGAAAACCATCAGCATATTGGGGAATACGGATCGGAAAACTTTGAGAATCCTTAACGGCAAGAAATTAAAAAAGCCAAAAAAAGAAGAAAAGCGGGTGATGTACTTTTGGACATCTGAAAATTTACATCCTGCAAATGTCACCTATCTGAAATCCTTGCCCGCACAAACGGAGGTCACGGTAGGCGGTTTGCGCATCGGGATATTTCACGGGACGCTTGAAGATCCGGATGAAGAGCTGTTTCCTTCTGCCCCTGAAAGCCGCTTCCGGCAGCTCGCCAAGAACTCACCCTATCAGGTTCAGATCATGGGCCATTCGCATATACCGTATTACAAAATCGTCGATGGGGTGCACTTCATCAATCCCGGGAGTGCGGGGCGCATGTTTGACGGAGATCCACGGACTTCTTTTGCGATTCTTAAAATTTCTTCCGGTAAAATAGCCGTTGAACATTTTCGAATCCCCTATGCGGTGGAAAAGGTCGTCAGGGGTCTTAAAAACCAAAAACTGCCCAATATTTATGCAAAAATGTTTAGCGTCGGAAAGAAATTAAATTGATCGCAGCGATATGCAACGTTTCGTTCGAGAAAAAATTCTTAAGCGGAAAGATTCAGGGTTGTTATGAAAACCACAGATACATTCGAAAATAAGCAAACAGATGCGGATGAGAGACTGCCGGGCACGACGGCACAAATCAGGGATACACTCAAGAAAGTCGAATCGGAAGTCACATGTGTCGCTCCTGACAAACGCTTTCGAAAAATCCTGAAGGTCCTTAAAAAGAAAGATAAAGAAGAAATTGTCCAGGCGGTATTGGAAAAATTTTACAATTCCGAGGAGTTAAAACCTTACCAGGCGGAGCTTATCAAAATGCAGCGCCATCTGGAGCGGACCGGGAAAAAAATGGTGATCCTTTTCGATGGCCGGGATGCCTCCGGCAAGGGCGGGACCATCCGCCGGGTAACCCGCTATATGAATGAAAAACGATATCATGTAGTGGCACTGGGCAAACCCAATGAGTACCAGAAAACAGAATTGCACATCAAACGCTATATCGAGCATTTCCCTTATGCTGGAGAAATTGTTTTGTTTGACCGAAGCTGGTACAATAGAGCGCTGGTGGAGCCGGTAATGGGTTTTTGTACGCAGAAGCAATATAGCCGGTTTATGAAAAAAGTGAATACCTACGAGCAGAATTTTGTCGAAGATGAAGGCCGAACCATTCTGCTCAAACTCTATTTTTCAGTTAGTAAAGCAGAACAGGCACGGCGTTTTGATAGAAGAAAAAATGATCCGCTTCGGCAATGGAAGCTTTCGGAAGTGGATTTGCAGGCCCAGAGCCTGTGGGATGAATTCACCGAAAAAAAATTCATGCTGCTAAAAAAGACGCATACCAAAAAATCGCCCTGGTACGTGATCCGATCTGATGATAAGCATCTGGCCCGACGGGAGACGATGAAGGTCATTCTCAACCGGGTACGCTACAGAGGAAGAAGCCGCAAACTGGATTTTACCCTGGACCCCGATATTGTTATCCCGGGTGATCGGGAAGTAAAGATAATGAAAACCCAGCGCAAAAAATATGGCAAATCCCTGGTGTGACACTTCGTATCATAAATGTGATTTTTTTGCTTTTTATGGCAAAATATTTTTTAGTCATATAACCTGGAGGGGGCAGTGATGAAAAAAGACAACAACAAGACATCCAAACCGAATAATCAGAAAGCACAAAGATCGAAAAAAATTTCGGCAAAGGGAAAGAATGTGCCTAAGGCAAAAAAAGAAGTAAAAACAAAAGATGACAAAAAACCCAAAAAGCTGAAGAAGAAATTATCCGAACACACCGCCTTTAAAAATAAAGATAAGCCCAAGAAGAAAAGCCGTCAGGCCGTTTGGGTTAAAAAATTCACCCTCAGTTACGAAGAGGAACTGCACAAGCTGCAGATCGAACTATTAAAAATGCAAAAGCATGTCAAGAACGCAGGATTGCGTATCGTGCTTTTATTTGAAGGACGGGATGCTGCCGGAAAAGGCGGTACGATCAAAAGGATTACGGAACACCTGAATCCACGGGGCACCCGGGTCGTGGCCCTTTTAGCACCCAACGACAAGGAGCGCACCCAATGGTATTTTCAACGATATGTTCAACACCTGCCGGCGGCCGGTGAAATCGTACTTTTCGACCGCAGCTGGTATAATCGCGCCATGGTTGAACCCGTCATGGGGTTCTGCAGCGATGAGCAAAACAAGCGCTTTTTAAAAGACGTTCCCATGCTCGAGGAGATGCTTGTCAAAGACGGTATTAAGTTGTTCAAATTTTTTTTCTCGGTTTCTAAAGATGAACAGTTGCGTCGATTTGATTCACGCGAGACCGATCCATTAAAACAGTATAAAATCTCCCCGGTTGACCGAATGGCTCAGGATCTCTGGGATGATTATACCGTCCGAAAATTCCAGATGCTCAACGAAACCAACCGGACCCTTGCTCCCTGGACCATCATTCGATCCGATAACAAGAAGTTGGCCCGACTCAACTGCATCAAGCATATTCTGTCCAACATCGATTATGATGATAGAATCCCTAAAAAAGAACTTCATACCGATTCTAAAATTTTGATATCGGGTATTGAGGAAATCAGGTTCTTAGAAAAGTTCTTATTAAAACCCACGGAATTGCCCGGATAATAGACGGTATCGCTTACGGCCCGGCAGCGTAGAACCGATTGATCATTCTTTAATGTTTTCGTGAAAAACAAACTATTTTTCTTTCTCTACTGTATATCGGATCCGGGCGAGCCAACCACAATCAAGAATTCATTCATTCGCTATCCTTATTGTAGAGAGGGGGAAAAGCCATGACATTAAAACAGACAATCAAAGAAAGAATGATTCCAATCGAAAATTACGCAACCATTAGCCCGGACGCCACGTTGAGGGAAGCGGCCCTTTCATTAAGAAAATCATTTTTTGAATTGGATGGCGGTATGCGCACGGTAGCCGGTCCACGGGTCGTTCTGGTCACGGATGAAAATCAGAAGTTGTTGGGAATTTTGGATTTTAAAAGTTTTCTCAAGAATTATTTCCCGCAAATTGGCGGACTGGGTAAAAAAATAATGGTCAAGGATATTATGCTCAAGGTCAAGGGCGCAATTGATGTTTTTGCCAGTGTGGAGGAGGGACTGACAACAATTGTTCAAAAAAAAATAAGCGTGCTGCCCGTATATGACGGTGATAAAGCGGTGGGGCTTATTCGCGATACGGATATTTTCCTGGCGATCACAGATAGTTTAGAAAAAGGGAATTGAATTTCCTCAGGG
>JASFGM010000351.1:0-4476 GCA_050123755.1 Desulfobacterales bacterium | reverse complement strand
ATCTTTATGGCAAATTTAAATTTGAAAAAAAACCTGCAATATAATATATTGATAAAAATTTGACATCGATGAGTTTTAAAAATGAGAATTTATTTAGGACGAAAGGAGACGCCATGTTAAAAAAAGGGAAAAAACCTGATGAGGATAAAGCCTTTGCTTTTGACAAGAGCGCAGAGCCGAAAACACTTAGATCGGTTCCGAGCCAGGAAATTACGGCAGAAAAAACAGTCATTGGTGAAAAAATCTCCATCGAAGGCAGCATTCATGGAGATGAACATCTTATCATTGAGGGCTCAATGAAAGGCAACATAGAGATGGAAAAGCATAATTTTGCGGTGGGTTCAAAGGGAAGGGTAGAAGGTGAAATCAATGCTCAGAGTGTAAGAATAAGCGGCCAAATGATTGGTAATGTCAGGACTAAAGGCAAGGTCGAAATCACCAAAGAGGCCGATTTTATGGGCGATATCAAGGCAAAAAGCATCTCGGTGGAAGATGGTGCTTATTTTAAGGGTTCCATCGAACTTGAACGCGAACCTCATCGAAAGACCGCATCGACCGGAGAATCGACAGCTATAAAAACTTCCCAGCCGATTAATGAGCCGAAGACCCCAACGACCAAGGTGGCTGATAAGGAGAATTGATTTTTGGCAACTCCGACTGTACCGGCTGATAGTTATTCAGATACGGGTCCGTCCCTCGGTGACTATACGAGCGTATTACTTCAGACCTACATCAAAATCCTTGAGAAATCCGCGACGGCCGAGGTGCTTGATCTGGGACCCGTTTGTGAAGAAAATATCATCTATTTTGCACGACGCGTGAAGCGCTTTCATGTCTGTGACATGTTTATGCGACTGAAGCGGAACAAACGTGAAGGTCTGCCATCTATAAGGGTTTGGAAACATTTAGACTATGCTTCTCATAGTTTCGATGGAATCAACCTGTGGGATTTTATCGATCATTTAAATGATGATGAAATAGGCAGATTGGTGGGCCTTTGTCATTCCCTTCTCAAACCAAGGGGAATGATGATAATAACCAGCTTTGAAGAGCAACCGTCACCATCACCCATAAACTCTTTTGTCATACAGGATAACTACCGGCTCACCTTTCGTCTTCAGAATCACCTGGATCTGCCCTGGTATTACCGCAGCAACCGAGTCCTAACACACATGTTATCCGCATTTCCTTCAGTTAAGTCTTTCCTTTATCGAAATGGTATAAGGGAATTCCTATGTAGACGTGATTAGTACATAAGATTGAAAATGTTAGAAAATCATTTAATTCTTCTCGCCTGAAAAAATATAAGCTGGTTTCCCTCAAACTTTAATCGATAAAACAGGTAAAGATTCAATGGAGACCCCCCCAAAAATGTGCATGCCCTGCTCCTGACAAAACATTGATTGTTTTGTTGGGAGTCTGACAAATAATCTCCATCTTTATCAGCGGTGCATTGCTGGCAATATCGCTGGAAATATATCTGCAGTGTTCATTGTCAACCCAGATATTGCCTGAACCATTTATCTGAAAGGGGGTTTCTATGCCTATTGTTTTTATTGAAAACCATTACCCGGTACACAAAAACAAGGAAGTGTTGGCTGCTTGGTTAAGGGCAATTGAAAAATACCCTCAACCAGAGGGCTTGTTTACTACTTTGGTTGATACGGCAGTTAGCAGCGACAAAAACGGGCTAAAGGTCTTATCAGCCCATTTAATTAGTCCCGGCAAATATGAGGAAGCATCTGCTTATTTTCGCAAATTTATGACTGAGTTTTTTGACATTGAAGGCTACTCTTATGAGTTTAATAACTGGTCAACAATTGAGGAAGCTATGGAGTCAATTGGCCAACAACCACCCGAAAGATAGGCAGTTTCAGACACGTTGAAGCGGGTAGGGCTTTTGCCCTACTCGCTTTAAGCCCTTTGTTTTCATTTCGGGCTGCGCTTTTCAAAGGACCTCATAGGTAACGTAGAACACGTCACTGCCGAGCTTGAAAACAATTAATGAAAATCCAAAGCTCGAGGCAAGCAAGTTTATGCAACCTAATTGAATCCCAAATCTAGTGAAACCGACTCAGCAATATTCGCCCAAAGGAGATTATCATGAAAGTATTGGCGCTAAATTCAAGTCCTCGCAAAGAAGGGCAGAGCAAAACGGAGCTGATGCTCAGGCATTTGGTAAACGGCATGCAGGCGGCCGGTGCCGCAGTCGAGACCGTTCATCTGCGTGAAAAAACCGTTCGTAACTGTGCGGGTTGCTTTACCTGCTGGACCAAAACTCCAGGCATCTGTATTCACAAAGACGATATGACCAAAGAGCTTTTCCCCAAGTGGCTCGAGGCGGATCTGGTCGTCTACGCTACACCGCTTTATCATTTTCATTTGAATGCAGCCATGAAGGCATTTATCGAGAGGACCCTTCCTGTTTTGGAACCCTTTTTTGGGGAGGTAGAAAATCGCACCCATCACCCGCTGCGCCACAAACATCCCAAAATGGTGTTTCTCTCAGTGGCAGGCTTTCCGGAAGATGAAATTTTTAACCAGTTATCCGCCTGGGTGCAATTTGTGTACGGCCGCGCCGGGGTGGTAGCGGCAGAAATCTATCGCCCCGCCGCTGAAACGATGGTTAGTGGCTATTTCCAGGATAAAGCCAAGGACGTCCTTGCAGCGACCACCCAGGCCGGCAGGGAAATCGTGGAGTCCATGCAGGTTCAACCGGAGACGATGAAACGCATTAAACAGGTGATTGTGGAAGACAAAGCTGCGTTTCACCAGATGGGCAACCTATTCTGGAAAACCTGTATTGCCGAAGGGGTGACGCCCAAAGAGTTTTCAGAAAAAGGCTTAATGCTCCGTCCGGACTCTGTCGAGTCCCTTATGATGATTCTGCCGATGGGCTTCAATGCCGAAGCAGCAGGGGAGACCAGAGCCACGCTTCAATTTAACTTTGAAGGTGACGTGCAGGGCGCCTGCCACTTTGACATCCGCGACGGCAAGATTGAGGCTAAAAAAGGTCCTGCCGAAAATGCAAGTATGACGATCAACAGCCCCTTTGAACTGTGGGTGGACATCATGGCGGGTAAAGCCGACGGGCAGCAGATGTTTATGGAGCAAAAGTATACTGTCGATGGTGATCTAAACTTGCTGTTACGGATGAATGAATTCTTCGGCAAATAGTTTCTTAGGATAAAAGACAGAATGTTAAATGTAGCTATAGGTTTCAAACTTTAATTCACAATTCAAGGTTTGAACCCTTTCTAATTCTCAGGGTCACATCACTGGAATGCTGAAGCAAATTTATATAGCACAAACTGACAAAATGTTCTAATGCCGGAATCGCCCCAGAGCCGGTCAGAGAGGTCCTTATGCACGATATACATGGTGTCGTCGAAATCCCAGAAAACAATCGTTTTTCCCCTGGGTTTGAACTTGAGCAGGTCATCTATATTGCGCAGGTTAGCGACATGCAGCATGAGGTAGTCTGCCTGGGTAGCGCTGATATCCTCATACAGTTTTTTCGTCAGGCCGCCGAAGTGCAGGTATGTTGATGATGTAAGCCAGAACACCTGACCGGTTGGTATGTCAGGATAATTTCGGTTTACGTACTTAATTACATTGCCGGAAATGGAGCTTATCAATACGTCGTTATCGCGTTTGCGGGCCTGGATATCAGCTATGATCTCATCGACCAAACGCTCGTCTTCTTGAGTGTCTCCCTGCGACTTTATTTCAATGTTAAGTTTCTTTCTTAGAATGGCAATGACTTCATCATAGGCAGCGATTTCTCCGTAGGTTATTTTAGATAGTTCTGCAAATGTCGTATCACCTATTGCTCTGATGTTGCCATACAATCTGAGCATCCTTTTGTCATGATAGACAACTATTCTTCTGTCTTTTGAGTATTGAACGTCGAACTCTATAAAAGCATATTTGCTGTTTTTGTCCGCGGCCTTAAGCGCCGCCATTGTATTCTCCCTATGTTCTTCAGATGCGCCACGATGCGCTCCTGCCGTGCATCTGTATCCGTAACGGACTCGATTGTTTAATCCCTCCCGTTCAAGAATTTCATCGAGGCTTTTTAAGTAGGGCGGCATGGCGCAACCGCTTAGCATTGCTGCTATCAAGATTAATGCGCAGACCGGGGGAAAAAGGTGTTCTTTAGGGGACCGATTCCGGCCGAATGCTGATACGGCTGCGCCGCTTGCGCGAATGTAAAGGATTTCACCCTGTAGGAAAATCCCGCGGGATACGAAGCGGCGGATGATAGAAACTAATCTACTCAATATTGAAACAGCTATCTCGGTCATCATTACTAAAGATTGAAAATTATTTTATTTATCAATTAGCACATACTGATCTCTTTGCCAATCTTATGCCATGCTTAGCCAAAAGGGTAATTGTCGTTTGGAAAATGTTTAGCTTGGCTACTTCAATTTTACTTGTGGTACATCGCAGATACCTGCAATTCGAACCTAT
>JASFGM010000350.1:0-4481 GCA_050123755.1 Desulfobacterales bacterium | reverse complement strand
GAATTCGGGACACGGTACGAAATCTGATCGATCTCAATCGACCGGGCAAGGAGAAAAAACAGCTGATGGATATCAATCAGATTATCGAAAATACATCTGATCTGGTGCGCAGTTATCTGACAAAAAGCCGCGTAAAAATAAAGCTGGGTCTTAAAGCCCAACAATCCCGGTTGACGGCATCACCCCAACAAATGGGGCAGGTCTTTATGAATCTAATCAATAATGCGGTCGAATCTATTATCGGGGCTCCCGAATTTCAAAAGAAGTTAAAAAAAACGCCGACGCATTGCGGTGAAATCTGCATCGACACTTACAATCGCAATAATGAGCTAGTTATTAAGGTGAAAGATTCGGGCCCGGGCATCACCCAAAAAGATCTGGAACACATTTTTGATCCGTTTTTCACTCGCAAAAAAACGATGGGCATGGGTGTCGGATTGTCGATATGCCACGGCATTATCGAAGATCATAAAGGCTATATAATCGCTGAAAATGATAAGGACGGCGGCGCTGTTTTTACGATAACCCTGCCCCTCAAATGAAGTCTAGAAATTTGCATCGTTTGTTGAAAATATAACAGGTTTCTTGAAGTCTGAGTTTTTGCCCCCATTGTGGAATAATGGAATGGTGGAACACTGAAATTTTGGGTATGAATATGGGATGAATCCTTCTAGGGTTGGAGATTCCGGAAACCTAGAAACCGCGCGGCTTGGGTGGGATTTGTTGATCTGGGTTTTGATCTTTTGACCGCGGCCACAGATTTACCATTATCGTTTGGGGGGCGACCTGATCGATTTTGACGCCGAAAGGCAAATAGATATTTTTTGCAGAAAGCTTAATCAGATGTCGGCCGGAGGTGATGTCATTTACATCTACTCTAACCTGAACGTCTTGATCCCGCAATGTCCGGATCGTATTCCGGCGACCTGAAAGTGTCAAATCCACGCTGGAAGTCGACCCTTGACCCAGGATCAGGTGAGATGGAATGCGATCGTGTTGAACCGGCACCGCTAAAGTCATCTCGGCTTCCTGTTGGCTGGCCAGAACAAGCCATGCAATCGTAACAAGCGCAAGAGCGCTTAATTTGGTTCGCCAATTTTCAACAAAGGCCCCGTAGAAAAAATCCTTCAAAGTGGGTACCCGGATCTCAGGCCCACCGACGACTTCACTGAGATTGTTTGCCAGTGCAGCAGGGTCGTGCCAGGTTACGATTTTTCCCTCCACAACCGTAGCCACCTCTGAGCGTTCCTCAGATACGACCAGACAGACCGCATCCGTCACTTCAGACAAACCCAGGGCCGCCCGGTGCCGCGTTCCATATTTTTCGGGCAAATTTTCATCTTGGGAAAGCGGTAAAATACATCCCATTTGAGTGATACGATCTTGAGTTATAATTACAGCGCCGTCGTGCGCGGGAGCGTAGCGGTTAAAAATGCTTTTTATCAGGGCTGGATCAGGAAGCGCCATAATCGCTTGACCGGCATGAATAAACTCGGAAGGATTGTCATTTCTGGTGAGTACGATCAAAGCGCCGGTTCTGTCAGCGGCCAGCTCAAACAGAAGTTCGGACAATTCTTTTGTAAATGTTTTTTGAAAGACCCGTCTGCGAGATCGCAGATATCGCATCGGGCTTACTTTTTCTAAAACCTGCCGAATTTCGGCCTGAAACAGTATCAGCAACAAAATGAGCAGGACTTGCCATAAAATTTGAAAGACCCAGGTCGTTAAGAAAAGGCCCCAGAATTTGGCAATCGAATAAATACCGCCTAGCGCCACCAGGCCAATGATGACTCGCAACGCACGGCTCTCGCGGAACCACACGTAAAGCTGATAAACCACAATGGTTAGAAAGAGAATATCAACTAAATCTCGCCACGCAGGTGCAGGAATGAAACTCAACAAATGCATCGGATGACTCCATCATCGATCTTGATCAAAGCCGGCACAACCCGAACAAACCGGACCTCTCGGTATTTCTCCCTCCAAATAAGAATAAAGAATTTATTGGGTGTTCAAACCGGGTGCTTTGCACGAGAATCCACGGTTCCACCGCGTTGTTTTCACCGATTAAGGCACTGCGTGCCTTTGGATTTTCCCGCCTATGGCGGAAAAATCCAAGCCACCCGCTCTGCGGGTGGTCGGTGACGCGAAGCTTCAGAATTTGTTTTGGAGCGGGTTTTCAACCTTTATAGCGCTTCCCACACTCTTTACAACGCCCATCCGCACCAATGACTCCGATGCAGCTTTCATCGCTGCATAAGGTGCGATTTTCCCAGCCGCTATCCGCGGTATCTGTCTGCGCCGGCTCGGTCGCATCGAAATCATCGGCATCCTCGGAGCTGGTTTGAGTTTCATTGCTTTCTGCGGTCCGGGATTCTCCTTCGGTCCGGAAGCCTTCATATGATTTACCACATTCTTTGCAACGTCCATCCGCGCCAATCACTCCAATACAGCTTTCATCACTGCATAAGACCCGATTTTCCCAGTCAACTTCCCCCGGTGCCATTTCATCTTCTTTTGATTCTGTGGACTCATCCGACATTTTTATACCTCCAGGATTTCTCCAAGTGCTTGTAAGTTTAAGATGTGATGTTCGGTCGGCAGCGTTGCGTTGCGGAAGGCTATAAATGGAATTTTTGCCGCACGCGCCGCTTCGGCGTCTACCTGCGAATCACCAACGTACAGGGCCTGGTGGGCCTCGATGCCAAAATGGTCCAGAATCTTAAAGAGTGCGTCCGGATAAGGCTTGGGTCGCCGGATATCAAAAGAAGTGACCACCAGGTCAAAATATTCAGTTAAAGCAAATTCAGCCAGTAACCGGTTCATGGTATCGGACCGGTTGGTGGCAATCGCGGTCTTAAATTTTGGTCGTATCCTCGTGAGCAGTGGAACCAAATCGGGCTCGACTTTCAAGAGTTTAAGATAGGCGCTGTAGTCCATTGTTTGGCGATAATCGTACACGGCAGCAATAGCCTCTTCGTCTTCAAACAAATACGCGATGGATTCATTCAACGTGTGTTGGTGGGCATAGGCAAACTGCTCCGGCGTCATCGTCGGCCTTCCAAAATGCTTTAAGAGGTGATTGTAGTACGCCCAATTGGCTTCTTCGGTATCAAAAAGCACGCCGTCACAATCGAAAGCCACAACTTTAATGTCTTTCATAAAAATCTACTGGCTTTTCTTCTTTTCTTCTTCAGGACGCGGGTTGATGTTACCATAAACCCTGAGGCTGAGCATAGGTCTAATTTTACTGTCGGTTTCCAGGGTAATAATATCAAAATAGCGGCCCTTTTCAAGCCGCAGGTTTTCAACCGTGAGTACATATTGAAGTCCCTTTTCACTTTTTTCTTCCTGCAGTTGGAAACGGATATCTTTGCCATTTTTGGCACGAACCTTTAGGATTTTAAAGGGATATTTTTCTAAAGGAATGATTGTCACCTTCCTTTTGGGATGTTCCCCGGCATAACCGCGCAATCGGATCTGCCGGGGTTGAATGGTAACAAATTTTTCTACATTTCCGGAAATTGAAAGTTTCAGTTTTGAGTTGCGCTTATCATTGGTGTAAACTGTTGCACGCTTATTGACTTTTCGACCGCCGTAACCGTTAGTGCTAACCTTAAGTGTTATTTGGCCCTCGCCGCCGGGAGGGATCTGCCTCGTAAAAGAGGCCGCCGTGCACCCTCAGTCCGTTTTGACTCTTTGGACTTCGAGGGTGGCAGCCCCTTTATTCTGAAGAACAAAATTGTGGGATACATATTGCCCTTCGACAACCGGTGTAAATTCGTAACGGGCAGCCGGCAAGAAAGCCGAAGGTAATTTTAAAAGAATCTTGACGATCTCAATACGCCGGTTCAGGGAGTGGTCTTTGGATGTATCATTTTTGGACCCGGCCCGAGAATCATCAAAGTGCTTGATCATCAACCGGCTTGGATCGATACTATTTTTTATAAACCACTGCCGCACCGCCTGGACACGTTTTTGCGAAATCTCACGGTTGTTTTCAGCAGAACCCCGGGTATCATTATATACCTCAATTTGCAAACCGATAGTTGGGTCCGCTTTAAGTGCCGCCTGAACTTTTTTCAGGTCATTTTCATACTCCGGATTGAGGTCCGCAGAACCGTTTTTAAAATAGAGCGTTGAAAGAACAACACGCGCATCATCGCTTTGAGCTCCAAAAGAAAATGCTGTGATGCCAACAAGACACAAGATAGATATCAGCGCAACTCTTATCTTTTTTGTCATAAACAATACTCCTTTGCCGGACTTTTTTTTACCCACTTCTATAAATTTTATGTTGCCGCGCGTTTGATGTCAAGTCGTCTGGAGTTGCTGGATTGCTTAGTTTTATATTAGTTATAGGACACGCGATTCACGTTAAAAAAATTCATTCTATCATAACTCTTTGTAATTTAAATATTAAATTTAGTAAAACTGCCCCTCAAGCCCTCAGGTCTTGTTCGAGGGCAAGGCAAAATTCG
>JASFGM010000349.1:0-4491 GCA_050123755.1 Desulfobacterales bacterium | reverse complement strand
ATCCGAAATCCGAAATCCGAAATCCGAAATCCAAGATCCAAGATCCAAAATCTAAATTCAAGTGATCCTACTGCCCCGCTCTTCGTTTCTGAAGGGTTTTAAGTGCTTCGGCTATGTCGTGACTGAACTTGGCCACCAGGCGGCTCTGGGCGGAAACCATCTCGGTGATGGTATCTCCTCCGGTCGGTTCATTTAACACCGATTCCTGCTTCAGGAGCACCGTCTCGCCGTTATCCCCTAAAATTGCCCAGCGGGCGCGCAGGATAACCTCATCTCCGGGTTTGCCGTCAAATCGGGTGACTTCCATTAAAACCTGATATTCAAACGGTATTGAAGCGGAAGGGGGAAATCTGATGACGCGTCCCCTCGAAAGCAGAATAGCAAGATTGTCCACTACAACACGGGTCAAATTTTCGTGTAGAGGTTCGGCCCAGCGGTCCAAATCCAAAACCCGGATTTCATTGTCGCTCTGTCGAATTATGATTTGGGGCCGATCCAGCACCTGTGTGAGTGTTATCGGACCGATGACAACGATAGCTTCCTTTAAATCGGCAACTGGCTTAGTTTTGTTTTCGGTGGAGTAAAGCGAATTTAAAACAAAAAATCGGGTTGGAGGCGTCTGGCTTCCGCCCCCCAGGCATCCACCCAAAACCAGCATAAACACTATTAGAAATCCACATGTGAGTTTAAACTTGATGGGATACATCACTGTCCTCCAGTTTGAACAGTCCTTCCGCGAAGTATGGCATCCGGGTGCTGTTCAATGAAATCAGCCAAAACCCGCACAGAGCGGGAGGCAGCCCCAACTTCCCTGAGGGCTGCGGAAACTTCATAGCGTAATTTGGATCCCTCTTCCGCCAAAGCTTCAATGCTTTTGAGGGTTGTATCGGCCTGCGCCAGGGCATTTTGGACTGAGTCAGTCGCCTTCCGGATCTTCGACAACAAGGGGGTTGTTTGTTCATCGATGTTGGTAATCAGTTTGCGGGCATCACCGATGCCGGCTCTGGCTTCGGCCAGCGTCTGATCGATGCCGGCTCTGGCTTCGGCCAGCGTCTGATCGATGCCGGCTCTGGCTTCGGCCAGCGTCTGATCGATACCAGTGGCCAGGGGTTCAACCTTGCTGTCGATATTACGTACCAAATTTTGAACATCGGTCATTGTCTGTCTTAAATCGCCGATACTTGCATGTAGTTCAGGAGAAGTTGCCAGCTTGGCGATACCGTCCATCGCTCTTCTGACATCCTCTGTGATTTCTTTGATATTAAGTTCACCCAGGGCTTTTTCCAGTTCCTGCAACGGTGTTGGAATCGTTGGAATTTCCCACCAGGGTTTGACATTTGGACCGAGGTCCGCGTTTCGCACACCATACAATTTCGCCGGGGTATCTGGCAAAAAATCCACATTGATCATCAGCTGACCGGTGACCAGACTTTGCATTTGTAGCTGGGCTCTGAGCCCATTTGAAATCAGTGCCTTATAGGCTGCTCTTTCCTCGGTGATCACCTCGGGACCGATTCTCCTGAACCGGGACGGGTCGGTTTCAAAAATTACCGGAATATTAACGGAGATATCAGAAGGATTAAAATTGACGACAATATCGGTTACCTGTCCGATCTGCACCCCTCTAAATACAACCGGCGATCCAACATTCAACCCCTTTACCGAACCGGGAAAGAACGCCACCCATGTATCAGTGTCTTTAAAAAACCTGCCGGAGCCAAAAAAAACGATAGCAACTACAGCCAGTATCACTGCTCCCAAAACAAAGGCTCCGATCATTGTTTTATTCGCTGGTTTGCTCATAAAGAGATATCCTTTTTATTGGAGTAATGGAGCAAAATCAATTGCGGATTTCAGATTGCGGATTGCGGATTGAAATATCAAACATGTCGCGCATTCAAAATCCGAAATCCGCAATCCGCAATCTGAAATTCTCAGCCCTTTCCTCTCGTCAAAAACCTGCGCAGTTCCGGATCTTTGGTTTCCTCAAGAAGCTTTTTGGGATCGCCGGCAGCGGTCATGGTTTTTTTATCCGGATCCAGATATACTGAGTTGTTGCCGATGGCAAAGATGCTGGCCAGCTCATGGGTGACGATAATGATGGTGGCACCCAGGCTTTCGCGAAGCTCGAGAATCAATTCATCCAGCAAACTGGCACTGATGGGGTCTAATCCGGCCGAGGGTTCGTCAAAGAAAAGGATATCCGGATCGAGTGCCATAGCCCTGGCCAGACCGGCGCGTTTGCGCATTCCGCCGCTGATTTCCGATGGGTAGTAATCCTCAAAACCTGCCAGACCGACCAGGGAAAGCTTAAGTGACGCAATTTCACGCATCTGACTCGGGCTCAAATCGGTATATTCACCCAGCGGCAGTGTTATGTTTTCAGCCAGGGTCATCGAGCTCCACAGGGCTCCGCTTTGATACAGAATGCCGATGTTTTTCATAATTTGATCGCGCTGTTCCGGTTCGGTCTCCCAGAAGCTGATATCTTCATAGAAAACCGTGCCCTTTGCCGGCGCTTTTAAACCGACCATATGGCGCATCAGGGTGCTCTTGCCGCACCCGCTGCCGCCCATGATGATGAAAATGTCCTCGCGGTTAACGCTAAATGTCAGATCCCGCTGCACCACGAAACTGCCGTAAGCCATCGTCAAGTCATTGACGATGATATGGGGTTTTTTGTCTGTATGTTTCCCAGGCATGATTATTTGTTTTTCATAGTTTCAATTATCAGCCAGTTGGCAATTGTTATATTTGTTTAATTGGTTATATTTGTTCCATTGGTTCGGTTTAAGATGCCAATTCAACCAATAAGACCAATAAAACCAATCGAACAAGTTCTTGAACCCTGCTTGTGGGGGTCGTAGCGCAGAGCGCGAAGCCCCAAACCTTGACTTCTAAACACCAAATACTAAACACTGAACTTACAGAGATCAAATGCCCAATAAATTGGCCACAATGGTGATTACCGCGGTGGCCAGGACAATGCTTACAATGCTGGTTACCACTGCTGACGTCGTTGCCTGTCCGACGGCCGAGGCACTGCGGCCGCATTGAATCCCGCGCAGACACCCGGCCAGGGCTACCAGCACTCCAAAAACAAGGGCATGCAAAAGCCCGATAGAAAAATGGTACAGGTTAAGGGCTTTTATGGTTTGATTGATGTATTGGGTGCTCGAAATGTCGAGCATGCCGACCCCCACAATGAACCCGCCCAAAACGCCCATCAGGTCTGCATAAACGCACAGAAGCGGCATCATCAGAATCAAGGCCAGCATGCGGGGCAATACCAGGAACTCCATGGGCGCAATACCCAGGGTCTGCAGAGCATCGATTTCCTCATTCACCTGCATGGTTCCGATCTGGGCCGCAAAGGCGGCACCGGTGCGCCCTGCCATAATGACGCCCACCATGACTGCTCCCATGACGCGCACCATGGCAATGGCCACCAGATCTG
Organism: Desulfobacterales bacterium; assembly: GCA_050123755.1. Taxonomy (GTDB): domain Bacteria; phylum Desulfobacterota; class Desulfobacteria; order Desulfobacterales; family JAHEIW01; genus JAHEIW01. The sequence goes on along the minus strand of JASFGM010000349.1, from coordinate 1,034 downwards.
CCACATAAATCTGGGCACCGAACATCATCAGCTGGACGGCACCGATAAAAGCCAGAATCAGGCCCACCAGAACACTGATCAGCGACACAATCGGCAATGCCTGGGCGCCGCACTGCTGGATCGTAAGCATCAGATCGGAACGCTGAAAGCGGGCTTTACCGACAAAAAACTTTAAAAAAGCCACAAAGGCTTCCCCAATGAAATTTAGCGTATGTATAGATGATTGGCCGACTTCAATCGTGGATGCACCGATGCGAGCGAATAAAGGCTCCCGAGTCGTTTCTTTACGTGCACCCTTTCTTTCCGGAACCGCAAAAGCAAGGTCGATCAGCTTTCTGACGCCCTCAGGCAGACCCTCTTTTTTTACGGTAATATTACGATTTGCGGATTGATTAATAATTTTAATCAAAAAAGACAGCAAACCGCTGTCCCAGCCCGTTAGCTCTCGGGCGTCAAAGGCAATTTCTTTGAGACCCGTATCGGATTTTACATGGCTCTGGACCTCTCCGACAGAGGGCAGTTTCTCTCCGATCGTCCAGCTGCCTTTCAAGCGAATCAGCAGCGTATTATCCTCTTTGCGGTCAAAGCTCAGTTCACCGGGAGCAATTATGTCTTCTTTGGCCAGTTGCATGATCTATATTCTTGGAGCTTCTTATATTTTGGATTTTAGATTTCGGATTTTGGATTTAGAAACTATCTGATCAGCTGCACAATTAGACTCCAGTATTTTAATCCAAAATCTAAATTCCAAAATCCAAAATCAAGAACGCTCCATTACTCCAGAACTTCAACATTTTATTGTTGTTGTAATACTTGAGCATTAGGAGCGGTTGGGAATACTGTCCTCAGGCAAAAGATTATGGCTTTTTATCCAGGTTTAGCGGGCTTTTTTCTGCATCGCGTCTAAATAATCATCCAGCTCCTGGATGTTTGAAAATACCTGCAACGTCGGCAGGGCATTCAAAATTTCAAAAACCTTTTTTATCTGGCGCTGAAGATGCATGAAAATGATTTTGCCGTCGTCCCTATCAAGA
>JASFGM010000348.1:0-4492 GCA_050123755.1 Desulfobacterales bacterium | reverse complement strand
CTTCATACCCGTCAAGGATGCACCTTGAGCGCATGCTTCCATAGGATCGCAGCGACGGGACGCTGGGTTCAGACAAAGGCTTGATGCCTTCGCTGAACAGTCAAAATACGCGACTTCGTGTCGCAATACAGATTTATTGAGAATACATGAATTTTAGCAAAATTGGAGGTATCGTAATATGATATCACAACTTTTTTATGGCCTTAAAAACCTGTGATTCGTTGGAGTAAAGCGTAACTTTTAGAACTCAAAAAAGACATGTGTTAACAAAAGCATATCTTGGCATTGACTAATCAGGCAGCCCAGCCTTGCGCAGGGCTTCGATATAGCGGTTTTTTACAACTTGATTTTTTTGCGGGTCTGTAATTGCGATCTGCTCTAACGAAATATTAGGATTCAGCGTCATAATCTCTCTGGCCTGGGCACGCGCCTCGTCCATCCGGTCTGCCAGACTGTAAATGCTGCAGAGAATTTTGCGAGAAAGGACATTTTGGGGATTCTTCTGAACGGCTTTCTCACCCCATTCTATAGCTTGCTCATAATTTTCAATATCTCTATATGCCGCAGCTAAAACGTGCATGTACCACTCCGGCGCATTCGGATCCAGGCGTATTGCTTTTTTAAGGATTGGAATGGCTTCTTCTGGACTGCCTGCAAAAAGAAGTCCCATCCCCAAAAATGCATGGGCATCAGCGCCATTCGGTTCAAGCTCAACGGCCCGTTTTGTTTCCCGAATGCCTTTGTCATAGTCTTTTCTCATAATATAGATATTGCCAAGCAGACCATGTGCTCCGCCCAGAGAGTCGTCTAAGGAGAGGGCCTTTTTAGAAAGCTCTATTGCTGTTTTCAGAGACCCCTGAGGAGATTCGGTGGAGCCTAACCACACATCCAGTAAGTAGGTTCCACTCAACCACCTGTAAGCTTGTGCATAATCAGGATCAAGCTTAATGGCTTCCTCCACGAGCTGACGAGCTTTGTGATTATTTTCAATGTTTTGGTTCCTTTTGAGATCACGTGCCTGCAAGACTTTTAAATAAGCATCCAGGTTATCTGTCCCGCTACCAGTTATGCGGGCCTGCTCACCTTCAGTCAATTTCACTTCAAGGGCCGTAATTATCTTCATAGTAATATCATCCTGGAGGGCAAACAGATTTTTCAATTTACGATCGTAGCGATCTGCCCACAGATGATTCCCACTTTTGGCATCAACAAGCTGAGCTGTAATTCTTACACGATCATCAGCTTTACGAACACTGCCCTCTAAAACATATTTTACACCAAGCTCCCGGCTTATCTGCTGTACTTTGATTGGCTTTCCTTTGTAGGTAAATGAAGAATTTCTGGCAATGACAAACAGTTTAGACGTTTTTGAAAGAGCAGTAATAATTTCTTCAGATAAACCATCGGAGAAATACTCCTGCTCAGGATCACCGCTCAAGTTGTCGAAAGCAAGCACTGCAATGGACGGTTTGTCAGGCAATGTTTGCGCCATTTTTTTCACAGAGGCGGGTTCCGTTTCTTTTGATCGTTGAAGATAAACATTCCAGATAATTAGACTTCCAGCAACTATAAATAGTGCTATAATGGCGGCCATAGCAGTCCTGCGTGAAAATCTGCCCAAGAATTTTTTCTCACCAATTATTTTACCGGCAGCCTCGGGTTCTGTCAGAACACGATAAACGCGCACAGGATCAGCGATATTCTTTACACGATGATCGCCTAAATATTCATAACCCAGGTTGAGTCTATTTTTGATCTGGTCGTAGGTCGTTCTTGAAATACAGATGCCCCCCGGTGGTGCAAGCCCTTCAATGCGGGCGGCAATATTGACACCGTCTCCATAGATGCGGTCTTCATCCTCCAATACGTCACCATGGTTGATCCCGATACGAAATTTTAACCGTTTATCTTCAGATAGCTCAGCATTTTTGGCTTGAAGTTTTTCCTGAATTTTTACGGCACATTCTGTCGCATCCACGATGCTGCCAAATTCAGCCAAAATATTGTCTCCGGGCGAATCGACAACCCGACCCCGATGCTCTTGAATGAAATTGGCCATAATTTCACGGTATTCTTTTAATACCTGAACAGTGCCGACTTCATCATCTCCCATCAAACGGCTGTACCCCTTTGCGTCAGCACTAAAGATGGCCGTTAGTTTGCGTCTAATGCCTTCTTCAGCCATGGGTGCCTCCTTTTCATTAAGGTTTCAGGCTGACGATCAAGATTGTGATAAATCAGAGGAACAAAAAAACAGACAGGAACCAGATCCGATTCTGCAAATAAAAAATCGTTTCAAGTCAAGTGGAATAGAATAATCAGGAATAGTTTGTTATGGATTTATACCCAAATTGATAGGATTTAGTCAATAATATATGGGTTTCTGTAAGTGGTGATATATTGAGATAATCAAAGCTTTTGAAATTTTTAGAATTATTGCAGGTATCAAACGGATATATGCAACTTATCCCACCTTTGGTTTTGTTGTCAAACCGAAGGCCCTGATAATGCGGCTTCAAAGCAATAAAAAAGACGAATTCATGTGCTGAGATTCACCTTTCTGGGCTTGGATACCATCCAGATATCCAAAATGAATTTTCAGAGAATTTCGGTCAAATCACGGTGGCATTTGGTGGCGGGGCTGCCGCCCAAAAAATAAAGATATCACAAAAATTTTCAGGCTTCGAAAAGCTGTTGTTAGCTGGAGATATTCAAATACTATACGAGAGAAATTTATTCCTCAAATAGCTGGTTATGGGTTCAGCCTTGCTAAAGGTTCTCAATTTTCCATTTCTTGATAGCATTATTTAAACTTGCTATCAGTTTCTCGATTTCTTCAATGGTGTTTAACGCGGCCACCCTTAGATTCACCCCAAGCTCGTTTTCAAAGCGCCTTTTTTGAATCTCTATTTCAGACTCAATTTGATCTTCACTCCAGTCGATATGAGATTTCATAACCTTACGCCGTGTCATGAACTCATCAAATGAATGGTCAAAGCCCTGTTTTAGAATAGAGATCATCTCTTCAAGCGATGGTGTTTGATATTTACCTGCCAAAATGGCATCCAAAGATTCTCGGACCATTTGCCTGGCACATTTTTTAGCATCAGAGATATATAGTGGAGTTCTTTCTCTTAGGATTTTTTTCATTTTAAGGTTTTCTGACTGAATTTTAGCAGAGATGCTAAGAATAGGTTGAAATAACAACGAAATCAACTGATTTTCCAAAGTTTGATCACCTGTGATAAAATTCGAATATCGCAGGAATTTTTGGAACCGATATTTACCGATATGTTAGAGCTACAACAGGTGTTCAATCGGATGGTAAACCGGTTGTAAATAGCAGCAACCAGAAGTTCACCTAAATTCTATATTCGTTGGGGATCACCAGTTGTGTATAAACACTATTTTTTAAATACAGATAAGAAAGCATTTTTTGCAGAGGAGAGTGCACTTTGATCTTTAATAATTTCTTTTAACTCCCCTGGATCAAGATGAATCGCACCGCAGTTTTTATTCACACATATGTCAATTTTAACATTGCCCTCGTCGATTTCAGCTAAGCTTTGTGTGCCACACCGAAAACAATGATACTTATGTTCTTCGCAATATTTTTTGGTTGATTCTGCGGCTGATTTTTCCCTGAGTTCCCTAAGTTTTTGTTTATCTCGTTCTAAAAAATATGCTTCTTCAGATCCTTTTTTCGGTTGAATCTTAACAGAAATCGGTTTTGTGCTCATAACTTCCTCCTTTTTTGTAAAAATTTCTTTGCCTCGCAGATCGAAACACATAATCCTTGGCCGGATGAAATATTCGCTAACAAATTTCACACTTTTAGCTTTACCTCTTGATTTTAATAATATCAAATCAATTATCGAGGTAATAAATATTTTATCCATATCCGATCTACTTATGATTACATGAAAATGGGGCTTCTTAAAAGCTGAGATCACTTGATAGCACAAATCTATCTGAAGTGCATGTATAAGGGAACTATCCAAACAAGAAATTCGATTTTCTGGGGTACACGTTTCGTCCCCGGAGATCAAAAGACCGTTATGGAAGATTCTCTGTAAGCTTTCTTCCGGCCGTGAGCGATCAGGCAGCTAAATCCATGCGCAGAACAATCAGAGGTTGGCGGATGCACCGAATGACCGATAAGTCGATTGAAGATCTGGCGTGCATGTTCAACCCTGTAATCCGAGGCTGGATTAATTATTACAGCCAGTTTTACAAGTCGGCGCTTTACCCAATTCTCAAACAACTCAACCATGCATTGCAGCGATGGGCTTATCGGAAATACAAAAAGTTGCACGGTCGCAAACGCAAGGCGCTTCAGCTTCTTCAGCGCATTGCAAAACAGGTGCCTCATATGTTTGCGCACTGGCGATTTGTGGGACAGTTGGCTGGTCGATAGGAGCCGGATGAATCGAGCGGTTCATGTCCGTGTCTGTGAGGGACTGAGGGGGAAGTTCTCTCGGTCTACTCGACG
>JASFGM010000347.1:0-4493 GCA_050123755.1 Desulfobacterales bacterium | reverse complement strand
GAGCAGGCCACCCAAGACACCATTGTCGATGGTTGGATGCATACCGGAGATGCCGGCTACTTTACCGACGACAACCATCTGGTCATCATCGATCGCGTCAAGGATCTGATGCATCTTAAAAGCGGTGCCAAGTTCTCGCCCATGTTTGTTGAAAATAAGCTCAAGTTTTGCCCCTATATTGTGGAATCGGTGGTTCTGGGGCATGAGCAGGACTATGTCAGCGCCATGATCTGTATCGATTATAAGCATGTGGGCAAATGGGCAGAAGATCACCGCATTAATTACACCACCTATTCGGACCTGGCCGGTAAGCCTGAGGTTTATGATCTGATCGAGCGCGAAGTTGTCAGGGTCAACAGCACCCTGCCCGAAAAGGCCCGAATCCATAAGTTCCTCCTGCTTTACAAGGAATTGGATCCGGATGATGAGGAACTGACCCGTACCAAAAAAATCCGCCGCGGATTCATCAATGAAAAATACGTCAAGGAAATCAACGCCCTTTACAGCGAGGCCGGGGAACTTCCCATTGAGACCGTCATCCGCTACCAGGATGGTAAAACGGCGACGCTGCGCACCAATCTGATTATCCGAACCATGAAACCGGAAGCGGAATACCGGGATCTTTTGAAACCGAAAGGCTTCTGGGCAAGATTAAAGGGAGGGATGTAGATTGCAAAGCGAATTTCTCATCTTCATGCAATTTTTTCTGACCGGACTTTCCATGGGCTCTATTTATGCGCTGGTGGCCTTAGGGTTCGTATTGATTTACAAGTCCACGTCCATCTTAAATCTGGCCCAGGGCGAGTTTCTCATGGTCGGCGCCTACATCTGTCTTTCGATGACCCTGGACTTCGGGCTCAACTTTATTGCCTCCTTTTTGCTCACGATGGTCTTTTCGGTTATCCTGGGACTGGCAGTTGAGCGTCTGGTGCTGAGGCCGCTGATCGGCGAACCCATCATTTCGGTCATTATGGTCACCATCGGGCTTACCTATATTCTGAGAGGCCTGGTCATCATGCTGTGGGGCAACGATATTCGCCAGTTTAATATCTTTCCGCAGCAACCGCTTGACCTCTGGGGGGTGAAGATTGCCTATCTGTATATCTGGAGTCTGGGAATCTCGCTGGTGCTGCTGATATTCTTTGCCGTCTTTTTTAAATATGCGCGTACCGGCGTATTTATGCGCGCTGTGGCCGATCATCAGACCGCTGCCCAGAGCATGGGAATTTCGGTTAAACGGGTCTTTGCCATCAGCTGGTGTATTGCGGCGGTGGTTTCGTCGATCGGGGGCATTTTGATCGGCAATATCGGCGGGGTTGGCGTAGAACTGAGCCATATTGGGCTTAAAGTACTGCCGGCGGTGATCTTCGGCGGTCTTGACAGTATTCTGGGGGCCATTATCGGGGGGCTGGTGGTCGGTGTTTTGGAGTTTCTCTCGGCCGGATATCTGGATCCTTTTATCCCGGCCATTAATGAAGTTTTTCCCTTTATCGTGCTGGTCTTGGTCTTGATGATCAAGCCTTACGGGTTGTTTGGTATAGAGGAAATCGAGAGAGTTTAAAAGAATTCGGAATTCGGAATGCGGAACGCGGATTGAACAAATGGTTGATTGGTTGAATAGTTAATTAAGTTGAAAGGATTTAGTCCGGTCAAATAAGCTTGAAGTTAATAAACGCAATCAACTTAATCAACCTAATCAACCTAATCAACTTATTCAACTTTTCACTCACAGACACCGGATTTTATCGTAAAATTAAATTAGTCCTGTAACTGAAAAATATAGGTGAAGCGCGACGATGCCTGCTGGATTATATCACGAAAATTACCGCTCGGATGAACGCATCTTTCAGACCTGGTTTGTTCGAATCTGGTTGATTGCCTTTTTGATCGTATGTGTGCTGTTTCCTTTTTTCGGCTCCGAGTACATGATCGCGACGATGATCGAAGTGGGGGTCGCAATTATTGCCTGCCATGGCTTGAATCTTCTGACCGGCTTTACCGGTCAGATTTCTCTGGGCCATGCCGCTTTTATGGGAGTGGGGGCCTATACCTGCTCGATTCTTGTCGGACAGGCCGGTGTTCCCTTTGTCGTGGCGCTTTTTTTGGCTGGTTTTATGACTGCCCTGGTTGGGATGGTTTTCGGCATTCCCTCTCTGCGATTAAGGGGATTGTATCTGGCCATGGCCACCATTGCGGCCCAATTTATCATCGAGTTTACGATCCGGCGCTGGGATAAGCTGACCGGCGGGGTGGAGGGCTTGTATGTGGATCCGGGGACCCTGGGGCCGTTCCATTTCGATGATCGCGTCCACTTGTATTATCTGACTTTCGTCCTTGCCGTGGCTGTTACCATGGCGACCAAAAATATCGTTCGGGCGCGATCCGGCCGGGCATTTGTGGCCATCCGCGATCGCTATCTGGCGGCTGAGGTGATCGGTGTCAACCTTTTTAAGTACCGTCTGATGTCTTTTGCGGTATCCTCTTTTTTTGCCGGTATTGCCGGTGCCCTGCTGGCCCAATATCTGGAGGTCATTACGCACGAGTCGTTTACGATCTCGCAGTCGATTGACTATCTGGCCATGTGTATTGTCGGCGGGCTGGGTCACATAATGGGCGGTTTTTTCGGCGTCGGTTTTTGGTTTATCCTGGAGAGGCTTCTTGAGGTGATTAACACCACCCTCAACACGGCCTATCCCGACCATGTAACCTGGTTTGTTTCCATCAGAGAGATCGTTTTTGGTCTGGTCATTATCCTTTTTCTTATTTTTGAACCGGACGGCCTGGCGGCGCGCTGGCGCACCATTCGGGCTTACTGGAAGCTCTGGCCGTTCTCTTACTAAGGTATCTTCGCTTTAATTTTTAACAGACAACCGCATAACGGGTGATCCGTAAAACCGGGCGCCCAGTAAAGAAAAGGAGGGTAAAATCATGAAAAAATGGATCATTGGATTTACCATATCAGTATTTGCCCTGGCCATGATTTTGGGTGTCAGCCCGAACAATGCCCGCGCAGCTGAGGAGATCAAGTGGGGCGTTCTAATTGATCTTTCCGGCCCCACATCGGACTGGGGGAAGAATCAGGTCAAGGGCCAACTGGATGCCATGCGGTGGATCAATGAGCATGGCGGCATCAACGGCAAGGAACTGAAGTTGATCGTAATCGATGATGGTTACAAAGTTCCCAAGGGCGTGGCCGGCTACAACCGGCTGGTAGACTCGGAAAAGGTGAAAGGAATCTATATCCAGTCAACCGGAACGACCATGACACTGGCGAAGAAAATCGTTGCCGACGGAGTGGCAACCATTGCGGCCTCTTTCATCGGCGTTTTCCAGGATCCCGCGAAATTTCCCTATAGCTTTTATATGTCGCCTTCCTACAATGATATGGCCCGCATTGCCCTTAAGTGGGCCCGGACAACCTGGAAGGATAAAAGCCGTGACCCCAAGATTTGCTACCTGTATCCCGATAACACATACGGACGTGCCATACTGGGGACCAGTAAGGACTATGCCAAGAAAATCGGCGTGGATGTCGGTCCGGATCAGGTCATCAACTGGCCCACCAAGGACGCCACGGTTCAATTAACCAATATGGGCCGCTATGATCCCGATTTTGCCTATATCACTTCGACGGCGATGAACGGCGCGGTTATCCTGAAGAATGCCAAAGCGATTGGTAGCCGGGCCAAGTTCATTTCCAACATCCGGAATTTTGAGGAAAGCCTGATCACCTTGAGCGGTGGGGCCGCCGAGGGCACGTATGGGGTGCATCCCATTGCCCCGTATGGTGCACCGGTACCGGGGATGAAGAAGGTGGTTGCGTCCCACGAAAAATGGCATCCGGGAGAAACGGGCACCAATGTGTACGTTGAAGGCTGGGTGAACATTCTCTGTGTAGGAGAAGCACTTAAAGTGGCGGACAAGGCCGGCAACCTGACCCCGGCTGGAATACGCGATGCCTTTGAACAATTCCGTAACTTTGAAACCGGAGGCCTAGCACCGCCGCTGACCTTTACCAGTAAGGATCATCGGGGCAGCATGGCCGCCAAAATTTACGAGATCAAGGGTGGCAAGATGGTAGATGTCAGCGGATGGATCGAGTTGCCCAGAGATATGGAATACTTCGGCAAATAATTTATAAATGTCTGTTGTCAGTGGTCCGTTGTCAGTTGAGTAAGCGACGGACCACAGGCAACGGGCCCCTATCGGCTTTTTAATGCTAAATTTTTAGTGAAGGCAAAATTATGCTCGAATTGAATCTACCCGGACGATTCAATGCCGCCCAATATTTTGTAGACCGTAATGTGGATGAAGGCCGCGGGGAGCAAACGGCCATCCTTTTTGAGGATCAGGCGTTTACCTATGGCCAGTTTCTTGAAAACGTCAACCGCACGGCCAATGTGCTGGTCGAGCTGGGCGTCGGCATGGAAAACCGCGTTATGCTGCTGCTGCGCGATACACCGCAAATGTTGTTTTCTTTTTACGGGGCCATT
>JASFGM010000346.1:0-4498 GCA_050123755.1 Desulfobacterales bacterium | reverse complement strand
TAACTCTTTATACTTGCGTTTTCTAAACAGTATCAGAGGTGGGCGATTCATTCCCCCTGGTGTTTGATATTTTGTTTTTACCCGATCCATTTTTTTATACCGTTTTCCATAATAATAAAACTAACCCATACCCATCAAAGTTGAAGAAAGGAGTTGCGTTATGGCATTGAATCCAATTGAAGCGCCATTGAGGAAGTTAATGGGCCCGGGCCCGCTGGATATTCATCCGCGGGTATACCGGGCGCTGACTTCGCCGGTCATCGGCCACATGGATCCGGCTTATTTTAAGATTTTAGATCAGATTGGCGAGGGGCTCCGCCAGGTGTTTCAGACCCAGAACCGGGTGACGCATGCCACACCGGGGACAGGCACTTCGGGAATGGAGGCCTGCGTGGCCAACCTGATGGAGCCCGGGGATCAGGTCCTGGTATGTGTCCACGGCTATTTTGGAGATCGTGTCCGACAAATGGCCGAACGTCAGGAAGCCGAAGTGACGGTCATCGAGGGTGAATGGGGCCAGCCGACCGACCCCCAAAAGGTTGCTGAAGCGTTTAAGGCAAAAGCGTATAAAGTCATCACAGTCGTTCACGCCGAAACTTCTACCGGGGTACTTCAGCCGATGGACGATATTGTCAGTCTGGCAAAAGAACATGGCGCGATGATCTTGCTTGATGCGGTGACATCACTCGGTGGTGTGGACTTAAAGACAGATGAATGGGGGCTGGATGCAGCTTACAGCTGCTCCCAGAAATGCATCGGTTGTCCGTCAGGGCTGGCACCGGTGACATTCAGCGATCGGGCTGTTGAAGCCGCCAGGAGCCGCAAACATCCGATCCGCAGCTGGTATCTTGATATTACCCTGCTGGATAAATACTGGGAATCTACCAGAGTGTATCATCACACCAGTTCAAGCACCCTGAATTATGCCCTTTTAGAAGCGCTTCTGCTCATTGATGAAGAGGGGCTGCAGAATCGTTTTGAGCGCCATTTAAGAAACCATCGATCACTGGTTGCCGGCGTAGAGGCCATGGGATTGGAGATGTTGGTCGAAGCTGAGTACCGTTTGCCGACCCTGAATACGATTCGAGTTCCTGAAGGGATAGATGAGGCCAAAGTGCGGCGCTATCTTTTGGAGACATTCAATCTGGAGATCGGCGCCGGATTGGGAGCACTCGCCGGTCAGGTGTGGCGTGTTGGGTTGATGGGATATTCTTCATCCGCTGAAAATGTCCTGTTTTTTCTGTCTGCAATCAGCCGGGCTCTGGCGATACAGGATTATAAAACCGATCTGGCGGCCGGCTCCGATGCTGCCATGTCGCTGCTGAATGCTTGATTAAGGGTTGCCGCACATCTGAACTTGTTAAATAGCCACAGACCCACATATTAAAATGAGTTAGGTGTCAGGTTTCGGGTGTCAGGTGTCAGGCCTTGGCTGAGGTTAGCGGCTGTGGTTGCGTATTCGGGTTTCAATGATTTGGCCGATGGCGTCTCGCTTCTGGCCAGCAGCCAGGGGCCGGCGATCAGAAAGCTGACACCTGAACACTGACACCTGAAACCTTTATATTATGAATACACCGATAGGTTCGTTGCAAATTTAAATTAAAAGCGAAAAATAATGGCAAATCTTGACTTACACGGCGTATTTCCTCCGATTACCACTCCGTTTGTCAACGGCAAGGTCGCTTATGACAAACTGGCATCCAACGTGGAAAAGTGGAGCCGAACCGGACTAAAGGGTTTTGTGGTGCTGGGTTCAAACGGCGAATATGTCTATCTTTCCGAAGAAGAAAAGCGCAGCGTTGTCGACCGCGTTGTTCAATCTGCTGCCGATGAGATGCTGATTATCGCCGGAACCGGTTGCGAATCCACTACGGAAACATTAAGGCTCACCGAAGATTGTGCCAAGCTGGGTGCCCATGCTGCTTTGGTGGTTACGCCCCAATATTATGCCGGCAGGATAAAAGAAAGTGCATTGGTGACACATTTTTCAGAACTGGCAGATCAATCACCGATTCCGATTTTGCTGTACAATGTGCCCAAGTTTACCCATATTAATCTAGCGGCTGATGTTGTTGCCAGGCTTTCAGAACACCCCAATATCGTTGGTATCAAGGACAGCTCCGCAAATGTGATCCAGCTCGGAGAAATATTAAATGGGGTTGCCAGGGATTTTAATGTGATGGTCGGAACCGCCGGCGTGTTATTTGCCGGCCTGACGCTTGGATGCGTGGGGGGTGTTCTGGCGCTGTCCAACATCGCACCGGAGCATTGCGTAAAAATATTTAATTTGGTGAAAGCAGGTGATTTTGAGGCAGCCAGAGACCTTCAGCTTAAAATGCTTCCGGTCAATCAGGCGGTTACGGCTGTTTACGGAGTGCCCGGGTTAAAGGCGGCCATGGATATGCTCGGCTATTTCGGAGGTGATCCGCGTTTGCCCCTGCTGCCTTCTTCAGAGCGGGAAAGATCAGAGATTGAAGCCATTCTAAAAAAAGCGGACTTGTTAAATTAAAATACTTTTTTTTCTTTGGTGAAACTGTAGATCCCCCCTGCTGCTAACAGCGACAGCATACACACCAAAAAAGATGCGTCGAAGGCAGCCGGTCCCCGGGAAGCCTCCGGGTAAAGGGTTTGCATCATAATCCCCAGCCCCTGAAGAAAAACCGCCGGGCCCATCATGTTGAACAAATTGACGCCGGTCATTGTCGCTCCTGCCATTTCGTGGGGCATTAGATCTTTAATGTGCGGGTACATCAGCAATCCGGCGGCTGAGAAAAAACCGAAAACAAAGAAAAGGGCGGCGATGACAATCAGATTGGCACTTGGTGGAATTAACATCAGAACCAGCGCAACTCCACCAGCGATGAGCAGACAAAAAACGATGATCCATTTACGCGTCTTGAAAATTCTGTCCGACACAGCCCCCCAGAAGGGGCTCCCCATAATCATCCCCATGGTCAATAATAATATGAGATTGCCGGCTTTTACGGCTGAGTAGCCCATAACTTCCCTCAGAAACGGTCCGGCCCACAGCGCCTGAAAGGCGGCGTACGTGCCGTAGCGGATAAAAGATGCCACTGAGATAATCCAGTAATCTCTTTTTTTTAAGAGCATCGCCAGATTTAGGAAAGCCTGCTTAAAACTGATAGACGGCTGCATGTCTGAGGCGTTGCGAATTGTGCCTGATGGCTTGTCGCGAACAACAATATAAAGCATAAGGACTAATACGAGATTGATGGCGGCAATTAATTGAAAGCTTTGCCGCCAGCCGATTTGTTCTACCAGCATCACCAGCGGCGTTGTTGCCATGATATTCCCGAAGGTGCCGGTTGCAACGACAAGACCGGTAAGGGTGGCGAAAATAAGCGGCTCGAACCATTCGGTTAATAGCTTAAAGGTTCCCATCAAATTACAGGCCATACCAACGCCCAGGAGGATACGGCCGATTAAGGCCAAGCTCAATGAGTCTGCCAGAGAAAAAATGACCGCACCCAATATGCCCAGCAGCGTCAGGAACGTCATCAGCCGTCGCGGGCCGACTTTATCCAAAAGCAGGCTGATGGGGATTTGGGTTATTGCGAAAGCATAAAAGAAAGAAGCCGACATCAATCCCAACCCCTCCGTTTCCAGAGACAGATCGTGGATTAACTCTGAGGCAATAACGGCGTTGGAAGTCCGGTAAAACTGCGACAGGAAAAAAAGCGATGTGGCAAGTATAAATACGATCCAGCGGCGCGGCATAATATTTTCTTTATGGTTATAATTTAGCCGATTAATTGATTTGGGGCATTTGCTTTATTATGGGGTCAAGCCTGCATGTCAAGCACAAAGTATCTTGACCGGTCGATTTATTCAACTCTATGGTTTCTTGACACTTATGTTTTGGTTCCATATATTTTGTTGGTAGAAAAAATTCATTTGGACAGGATCTACAGGATTATTAGGATTTCTTTTCTTCGCCACTTTCCAGAAGAAAGTGGCGAAACCCAATCCCGCCCTTCGGGCCGGAAAAACATAAACTATATTGCCTTTTAAAATTTCATCTTTATAATCAAATAGAAATTCGATGGCGGTAATTTTATTCATTCGCCGAAGGCGATTGAGTTTTTTGGCTTTCATCCCGCCGTCGTCACGCTACAGCGTAACTATGGCGCGGCAAGCCCGGAAAGCCAAAATAAGTATCCAGTAAATCCTGCTTGACCCGCCGAAGCTTTTTAAGCGAAGGCGGCTTAATCCTGTCTAAAAAAATTAAAGGAATTTAACATGCGAAGATCTCTATCCACCATCGTGACAGCTAGTGTTCTTATTCTATTTCTAATTGGCTGTGAAGCGCCCAAGATTAGAATCTTTCCAAGCTATGCGGATCCGCTGCAAGAGTACACGCTCCAGGGAAAAGAAAAGGGTAAGGTTCTGATTATTCCGCTAAGAGGAACGATTTCAGATGCTCCCCAAAAAGAGTTTGTCCGCACCCGGCCGAGTATGGTTCAGGAAATAGTCTCCC
>JASFGM010000345.1:0-4500 GCA_050123755.1 Desulfobacterales bacterium | reverse complement strand
TATTAAAAATCTCTTTAACTCTCTTTAGCGCGGCTTCTTCTGCGGGATGATAGGTGCCGTCGGCTGCAACAATCCTGAATAAGAGATCAAAATAGGAAACCAGCAGTGTGGGCTGGGTTTTTGCCACTTGGTACAACTGGATTGCAAAATCATCTATCCGGTATGGTGAGTTTTTGGCCTCGTTGAAAACTTGACGGGCGAATTGTTTTTCTGTTTCGTCTATAGGCAATCCGTTAATAAAATCCTGTACAACTGCAATTTCATCCCTGGTAACCACACCGTCTATTTTGGAAAGCTTACCCAGGATCGAAAACAAACTGATAAAAAAGGCAGCCTGAGTCTTCTCAGCATAAGCGAATTCCTGCTGGGGTATGGCCCTGGTAGCCTGCCTGGCTAAATCGGCCTTTTTATCAATCAGAGCATGCCCCAATGCGGCACCGGCGATTGCTCCGAGGGGTCCGCCAAGCAGCATCCCCAATGATCCGAATGTTATTTTACCAAACCAACCCATTGAAATCCTCCTTTAAAAGAAAACAATTCCATGTACAATTCCGAGAGTGATAGCTGAAAAATAAAGTGTGGTCAAGAATGTAAAGATTATAGGATGGCCGTGCACTAAATTTAGGATAAATAAACAGTGTTTATGAAAAACAAGAAGCGCTTTACACTCAATAGTGTTAGGAAAGGTCAAATTTTATAATGCATTCGCAAGTCTTCAATTTTTTGCACGTCCCCAAATTGTATATTGCCTTATGCTGAAATTTAGAGAAATCCAAAATTTGTTAGATGTGATGACGCAATATGAATTTTGGGAGATTGCAGATTTGTAGATGGTATTACAGCAATTGTAAAATTTTTACCATTCTGAAATATAATTTTAAATTTTGCCGTTGTCCGGTTTGGTTGTAAATTCTAATCAAAATATGTCAGATAAAATTCCAGGACTGCACCTAACCTGTTAAGGCAGGCAAGCATTCTCTGCATAACCGCAAACCGTCCTTTTCAACGAGCCTGGATTCCATTGTCGGCTCGCCGCATTGGGAGCAAGCAATCGAGGGTTGGATTTGTGCCTTTGCGGGCGGGTCGAATTGAGCTTCCTTTAAGTCGAAGATACCATCAAGAGGTTTTTCTAAAATATCGCGAGTTCTTTTTTTAAACTGCCTTTTAAATTCCTCTAGCTCTGCGTTAGTTGCTGTACCGTTTTGCTTTTTTTGAATCAGTTCTAAATGCCTTTTATCCGGTCTGACGGCATCTGATTTTAAAACCACCCGGATGCCTATGCCGGACTGGCGGCTGAAAAAAGTAAAGGCCATTTTGCCATGGTCTTTGAAAATAAAATTGCCCTTGCCGAAGGTGCATCCGGTCATCACCTGCACCGCATCTGCGCAGCAGGCATCGGTTTCCACGATGGCCACAATTTCTTCATCCAGCGACCGATGCGCTTTGAGCCATTCAAGTCCGGCCACTGATGCCTTATACCCTATGGTAAGCCCAGGGCACAGGTGTCCGTGAAATTCGACACATTTCTGAAAATCTTCACCTGCGATTATATCTTCTGCTTTCATTTTATTTGCCTTTGTTAAGCTAAGGGTTGGATAGGCTGGGAAGCTATCAGGCTGGTAAGCTGGAAGGCTTGAAAGCGCGAAAGCTTCGAGGCTTTCTGGCCTCCTGGCCTTATAGCCTTCAAGCTATGAGCTATGAGCTATGAGCTATCAGCTACGAGCTATTCCTGACACCTGACACCTGTAGTATTACTTCGTAAAATTCGGTGGGCGCCTCTCCAGGAACGCCGAGATGCCCTCCCTGGCCGCCTCCGTACAGGCAATTTCGCCAAATCCTTTATATCCAATTTCAAGGGCATCGCGTAAGTTCGCGGCTGCAGTGCCATCCTGGATGACTTTCATTGTAAGCAATACGGCTTCTTTACTGAGAACCTGATGGCCCGCTTTGGGTTCATCCGGAATTTTAATAGCCGGAATCTCAACGCTACCTTCCGGAATCCGAGTTATTTTGCCCTGCATATTGTTGACTTCTTCGATAGCCGCAGAAATAAGGGCAGGATAATTATCCGCGATTTTGGATACCATGCCGATAGCGGATGCATCCGTGGCTTTGAGCGGCCGGCCTAAACAAATCATTTCATGAAATAGCCCGGCACCCTGGGGCCACTTTCGGTAGGGCACCACACAGCCGCCGATACCCGGTAGTATCCCCAGAGTGATCTCGGGGAATTGGAAACTTGCGTGATTCGAAGCGACGATGCCGTGACAGCGGATCGCCACCTCCAGTCCGCCGCCAAGCGCAAAGCCGTTGACGGCAGCCACAACCGGTTTTTTCATCTGATCCATGAATATCTGAACCTTGGCGCAATCTCTTGCGTATTGAGATGAAGCGTCGGCATCTCCGAGCATTTCCGGAAATTTGCCGATATCGGCTCCGGCCGAAAAAGCGGCATTGCCGTAGCCGGTGATGACAAAACCTTTTACGGAGGGATCATTTTCGAATTCTTTTAAAACCGACAGGATCTCATCGGTCAGTTCATCATTGAGGGCATTCATGGCCTGGGGGCGTCGAATGGTAATAATTTTGACGCCGTCGAGCTCGTCGACGAGAATATAGCGCTTAAAATCCTGATAAGCTGAAAATGATTGCTGCGGCATCGGAAATCCCGGCCTTTCAGACTGAAATTCTTGCATGATCCGCTCGACCTCATCCTCGCCCAGATCGCGCATCAGGTCCAGCGGGCCTTTGCGGAATCCTAAGGCGACCTGACAGCCGAAGTTGAGATCCTCCCGGGTACCGATTGCGCGGTCAATAATATCGAAAGACTGGGAAAAAAGGATGCCCAGCAGGCGATCACGGACCGCGGACTTTACGTCCTGCGGGACGTCTACCGGGCTGCCCGGACGGTGGGTGAGCCATCGATCCACCGATGCCATAAGCGATGCGGGCTGATAATGGGCGCCTTCTTCCATTTGAAGGGTGTTGGTTTCAATGATAATCGGGTTTCCGTTGGCCAGGTTCAGCACGAAAAACGGCCCGGCGAATACAAACGCTTCGGCCACCTTGTCGATCTGGCTGGCGGTTGCGCGATCCAATAAATAGGCGGATTCATTGCACCAGTTGTCAAAGATGCGGTCCAATACAAAGCAGATGGCATTGGCGGTGATGATGGGCGCTTTGCCGGTTCTGGCAAAAAACCAGAACAGGTAATCCAGCGTCTCCTGGCTGCCTTTTTCCCAGGCGATGACTTCAACCGGAAGGCTGCGCCAGGCCGGCGCAAAAAAGTGGGTAATGGAGGTGCGTTGCGGTCTTTTCATATTTAGGAATATCCTGTCGGCTGGGATCGAAGAGGTGTTGGAGGTGATGATGGCTTCGTCACTGACAATATTTTCAACGGTTTCAAAAATTTTTTGTTTAAGCGGAATGGCTTCGGTGGCCGCCTCGATGATCAGTTGGCAGTTTTTAATCTGTTCATAATCCGTGGTATAGACAATGTTTTCACGGACAGCAGCTGCCTTTTCCGGCTTCATCTTTTTTTTGTCGATCGCCTTCTCGGTATATCCCATGATACGCTGTTGCGCTTGGTCGAGGGGCTTCTCGACGACATCCACCAGATACAGTTTGCGATCGGGCAGGGCGCTTTTGAGATAATACCCGATGTCCGGGCCGATGGTGCCGGCACCGATAACAGCGATTTCATCCGGCAAGGGTCTGGAGGGCTCAATTAGCAAGGGGTTTAATACGGTGCGATAGAGATTTTTTACAGCATCCATGTTGTCTTTCCTTTCGGTTCGATTATGAAACCAATTCTAATGAAATTGAAAAAAGCGCGGGATAAGTTGCTTGACAGGTTTTTCTATAGCGTATAAAAAACTGTGTCAAGCCGGCAAAGGAATCATTTTGGAAAAGATACAAATTTCAATCATCAAATTCGGTCTTTTCGCCTACTGCTGGATAAATGGCCGAATCGATCTGCGAACTTAGAAGCTTTGCGATTACGCATCCCTTCATATTATCCGCCTAAAAAATCCATAATAAATGACACAGGGGCAGAAAAAACCAAGGGGGTACGACATGAAAGTCTTGGTCAGCGACAATCTCGGTGAAGCGGGCATTAAAATGTTTGAAGAGGAACCGGGGCTGGAGGTTGACGTGCGAACCGGTCTTGAGCCCGGAGAACTGAAAAAAATCATTGGCGACTATGATGCGCTGGTCATCCGAAGTGCAACCAAGGTTGATGCAGACCTCCTTAGGGCCGCTAAAAATCTAAAAGTTGTGGGCCGGGCGGGAATCGGCCTCGATAACGTCGATTTAGCGGAAGCAACCAAACAGGGTGTTGTGGTCATGAACACGCCCACTGGAAATGTGGTCACAACCGCGGAGCATACGATAGCGATGATGATGGCGCTGACCCGCAACATCCCGTGGGGGACCTCAACGCTAAAGGCCGGTAAATGGGAGAAGAAGAAGCTGCAGGGCCGCGAGATTTATAACAAA
>JASFGM010000344.1:0-4506 GCA_050123755.1 Desulfobacterales bacterium | reverse complement strand
CATTTTATATGTCGTGATTATGAAACCGGCGGCCCAGACCTATAATTTTTTCATCCCGGTGGAATTCAGGACCGTCATTAGCAACTTTTTTTATAACTTGCGCTTCCCGATTCGCTTTGTGAATTCGTTGCTGCAGTTTAAGGGAACCAAAGCAGTCCATGAATTAGGCGGTTTTTTGCTTAACTCTACGATTGGATTAGCGGGTCTTGGGGAAGTGGCATCGCATTGGGATTTAAAGCCCAGCCCGGAGGATCTGGGGCAGACCCTGGGGTTTTGGGGGGCGGGCAATGGGTTTTACATCATGTACCCGATATTGGGTCCGTCCAGTTTACGCGACAGTGCGCGATTTATCGACTCGTTTTTTTTAGATCCGGTCGGCTGGCTTCAATACGAAAAGTTCGGCGGCTATAGCTGGCGGACGACGCTGGCCATTACGGCTTACGACAAGTTTAATGAACTGTCGCTGCAGTATGAGGATATTGATGCCCTCAAAGAAGCGGCCCTTGATCCTTACGTTGCGGTTCGCGATGCCTATGTCGAGCATCGTAATAAATTAATTGCCGAATGATGATCCCTGTGCGGCAGGGTGATGTATTTATATTAACCACGAAGACACGAAGAACACAAAGAATTAAAATAAGAGTTTAAAGCCCTTTGGGAACTTTGTGCCTTTGTGGTGAACCATATAAAAACATAAAGAGCTTAAATGCGGGGTTTCTGGTCTCCAGAAGCCCCGTAAACGTTTAGAAGTGGTTTCAAAACCCCATCTAAGGCCCAATGGCTGCGTTGTCCCGCAAATTGAAATGCTCACGCACTCGCGTGTACGCTCCGCTTTCAATTCGCGGGACGCCTTGCCCTTGAACCTGATCTGAGGTTTTGAAACCACTTCTGGTAAAGAAAATACGCATATTCGAATCGCAGCAACCTTGACATTTTGATATTTGATACAGAAAATTAAAGCTTAAGCGTAAAAACAAAACTTTCTCAAAGAGGGTATTCATATGTTCAACCCCCAAAAAGATGACATTGACCTTGAGACGTCGGTTGAAATCGCTGATGGTATCTATTGGATCGGCTTTTTCGATGAGCAGGCCGGTTTGCATTGTAATCCCTATCTTATCATCGATAATGATGAAGCGGTTGTAATCGACGGTGGCAGCCGCCCGGATTTTGCGACCGTTATGATGAAAATATTGCAAACCGGAATTGCACCCAGCCAGATCATCGCTCTTCTTTACCAGCACTATGATCCTGACCTTTGCGGCAGCATTCCCAATTTTGAAGATATCATCAATAGAAATGACCTAAAAATTATATCCGATTTGGCAAATCTGATGTTCATTCGCCATTACTCCGTTGCCACCCGATTGCTTCCCATCAGCAAAATAAATAATCGATTTAAATTTTCTTCCGGCCGCACCCTCCAGTTTTTTAAAACCCCTTACTGCCACTCAGGGGGCAGTATTGTCACATTTGATCCGAAAAGCGGTATACTTTTCAGCAGTGATCTCTTCGGGGGCCTGGGAATTGAATGGGAACTGTTTTTAAAATTTGGGCCCGAATGCAGGGACTGTGTTGGTTCTAAACAGTGTCTTCAGAAAAGAGCCAACTGCCCGATCAATGACATTTTAAATTTTCATAAAACCGTTATGCCATCCAGAAAAGCTTTAAGATATTCACTGGAACAGATTTTAGACATCCCCTTTACAATGATCGCGCCGCAGCATGGAAGTATTATCACCGGCAAAGAAATCATGCACTTTGTGTTCCAGGCGTTGGCAACCTTAGATGAGGTGGGCATAGACGGAATTATTGAAGACGATTACGATTTTAATTCGGACAAACTCCGCAAACGGTTTGAATAAGATGAAATTTGAAGATTCCTTAAAAGATAAAATCAGAGAATTCGATATCAAAAACCCTCAATATGCCTTTCTGCTAAAGCAGGCGCTGGAATACTGGGCTTCTTTAAAAGACAACGGTATTAATAATCAACTTTTGCAGGATTTAGTCTTCAAATATTCGGTGGCCGAAAAAAAGCTGAAGCAGCTTAATCAGGAACTGCTTGATAAACAAAACCGGCTGGATGAAGACCTTGCGGCGGCGGCCGAAATCCAGAAAAGTCTTTTACCCCAAAAAATTGATTCAGCTGAGAACCTGGAGGTTGCCTGGGAATTTGAGCCCTGTGAGCATATGGGGGGCGATATATTCAATATGTTTCAGCTGGATGATGACCATTGGGGAATTTATGTGCTCGATGTCAGCGGTCATGGGGTTCAAGCTGCGATGGTAACGGTCTCCGTTTCGCAATTCTTACAGCCAAATTCAGGCCATCTTTTCAGCAGAAAATCAGGAAAATCTGCAACAACCGATGAGTCAACGACCACCCGCAAAGCGGGTGGCTTGGATTTTACCGCCATCGGCGGGAAAAGGCAGGGGCGCGAAGTGCCCCAATCGTTGCGGGTGGAACCGGGTGCGAAGCATCCGGTTTGGAAAACCCAATTAAGAGCCCCGGCCGATGTGCTTGTTGCGCTTGATGCGGAGTTTCCCTTTGAGCGTTTTAATAATTTTTTCACCATGACTTACCTGATGATCAACACCCGGACCGGAGAACTAAGATACAGCAATGCCGGGCACCCCCATTCCATTGTACTGCGGAAGAACGGAACGTTGGAGCTCTTGCGCAAGGGTGGTCCTGCCATCGGAATGGGGGACTTCCGTCTTTTAAGCGAGAAAAAGAATCTAAGCGAGAAAAAGAATCGATTCGAGGAAGGACAGGCGCAAATGAATCCCGGCGATAAATTGTTTGTCTACACCGATGGAATCATTGAATATGAGAATCTGGATGGCAAATTATACGGCACCGATCGGTTTTATGAGGCCCTTAAGTCCATCCAGGGCGAATCGGTAAAGGACATCGTTGGAAATTCAGTTAAAGCTTTAATGGATTTTGGCAACAATGCCAACCCTCAAGATGACATTACCCTGTTGGGATTGGAGTTTAAAAAGAGCGACCGCTAGCGCCGGGCAGTTTGAGGGGGCGGGCACGATACCCACTCATATTGCTAGCCTTAACTTTTATTTTTCCCTTGCCATTTCATCATATTTGTGCAAATAGTTATCAATAAATTTTCTTCTCTTAATTCAGCTTCTTTGTTAGGATCTTTTATTTACCGATAATTTCCCGGCGAACATATCAAAATAAAATCCATTGATATATGGGTAGGCGGCTATCATAATCTGTAGTTCGCAGACTGGAGAGGAGCACTCTCCTATAAATAATTTAATGCAAGCACTAATAAGGAGGAGCACAGATGAAATTCGGAAAACGATTAATTGAGGTTTTAATACTGCTGGCGGCCTTATGCTTAATTGCACCGGCAGCACAGGCGGCAGATGTATCTATCGGTGGCGGCATCGGATTTAAACCCGACTATGAAGGTTCAGAAGACTACGAAGCGGTCCCCGTACCGTTTGCCAATGTCAATATTGACAACGGAATGTTTGTGAGATTGCTCGGGTTGAATCTCAGAGCCAACCTGATTCCCAGCAAGATGTGGTACTTGGGGCCGGTGTACAATTATCGTCCAGAACGCGACGATGTGGACAACAGCGCCGTGGATGATATGAAAAAAGTGAGTGATGCCAATGAGTTGGGTGTCTTCGGGGGTTTTAATATCGACAACTGGGTTTTATCTTTGGAATTTTTGGCCGATATGGGCGAAGCGCATGATGGGTGGTATTCCAAACTGAGAGGCGGCTACAATTGGGTTATAAACAAAAGCTGGGTCCTTTCAATGGGCGCCTTTACAACCTATGCCGACGAGGACTACATGCAAACCTATTTTGGCGTCAGCAGACAGGATGCGGCGCGCAGCGGCCTGGACCGCTACAATGCGGATTCAGGTATCAAAGATGTCGGTATTGATCTTGGCCTGAACTGGATGATTACCGAGAGTTGGAGCACCAGGGGTATCTTCCAGTATACCCAATTGGTGGGTGATGCGGATGACGGCAGCCCGGTGGTGGACGAGGGATCCGAAGGCCAGCTTTTCGGTGCTGTCCTGGTCGTTTACACTTTTTAACAGGCGCATCTCAACGAAAGTGAATGCAGGGCGGCAACTTTTCAAACAGCTGCTGCTTGGATAAAACCTAAAAAGCTACGGGGCTTCTGTTCTACAGAAGCCCCGTATTTGTTTGACTCTGAAATTTTTCTAGCACGAAGCGATTGACACTTTTTGTACGGCCAAAGCCTGCCCCGCCATAGCTTTAGCGACGGCGGGTCGGCCGAACAAAATGTTAGTGTGTGTTTGTGTGGGGCCGGCCGCGGCGAAGCTCGCCAGAGTGAAGACGGGTCTTTTGGCTAATTTGCAAAAAAAATGCAAAAATTATTCAATTGGCGACGATTCAGCCATCCATGACGCCGCTTTGCGCGCACTAATTCTTTCGATTTCAAATCCGAATTGTGACGAATCGGTTTTTATCACAAAAAAATGTTTACGTCCG
>JASFGM010000343.1:0-4517 GCA_050123755.1 Desulfobacterales bacterium | reverse complement strand
GCTGGGGGCCCTGCTGGTTATCTGGCAGCGCAAAGTTCTCTGGCTCCACCTTCCGGCCGCTGTATGGGCGGCATGGATTGAATTTTCAGGAAAAATTTGCCCGCTGACACCATTAGAGAACTGGTTACGGATGAGGGGTGGGGGATTTGGATATGCCGGAGACTTTGTGGAACATTACCTGATGCCGATCCTTTATCCATCCGGTCTCACCCGTAAAGTTCAATTTATCTTGGGAGGTGTTGTTATCGGGGTGAACCTGATCATATATGGTTATGTTTTTTTCATGAAAAAGCCTAAAGGAGGTAAATTTTGAACACCACTGAAGATACACATCGTAAATCAATCGGTTATATATTATGGCTATTTGGTTTCACCGGCTCCCATCGTTTTTATTACGGCTATCCGGTATTGGGGACCATTTATTTTTTTACCTTGGGATTGCTGTTCATCGGCTGGATTATCGACCTTTTTCTGATTCCCTCTATGGATCGCAAAGCGGATATACGATTTAAAACAGGCAAAATTAACTATAACATCGCCTGGATATTGTTGACGTTTTTAGGTATTTTCGGAATACACCGTATGTATATGGGAAAATGGATCACCGGAATTTTATACTTGCTGACCGGTGGGTTTTTAGCCATTGGTGTGATCTATGACTTTTGGACCTTAAATGAT
Source organism: Desulfobacterales bacterium (assembly GCA_050123755.1). Lineage (GTDB taxonomy): Bacteria > Desulfobacterota > Desulfobacteria > Desulfobacterales > JAHEIW01 > JAHEIW01. The sequence goes on along the minus strand of JASFGM010000343.1, from coordinate 3,839 downwards.
CAAATAACGCTGATTAACAGCAAAACTTAATACCCCGAAGGCAGGAAGTGCAAAATTCGCTTTCTAAGGCGGGGCTTTTGTTTCGTGATCCGTGTATCTTAAATAAGCCTATCTTATTTAGCTCGCAGGTATTACCACAACAATATCATCATCGTCATAATTGTTTAAACCCTCTCCGTTGGGTCCATAAGTCCCGATCGCTGTAAACACAGTGCCGTCTAAAGTATAATCTTCATCAAGCCAATAATTATTCCCCCAGGGATCCTTGAACTGCCCCATATAATACGGTCCTTGCCAATTGGGGTAGGAACCGTCCGTATCCGCTAGTCCCATGTCGGCCGTGCTTAGATCTTCATATTCAAAGCCAGATCCTTGGGCCCTCTGAACACCGGCTTCGCTTCCACCAGGTAACATGCCGGTATCAGCTGCAAGAACCATGATAGCTGTATGTATATTTTTGGAATCGGCACTGGCCTGCGCGATTTTAGCCTTTTCGCGATATGCCATAAAATTCGAAATGGCGATAGCCGCCAGGATGGCGATAATGGCTATCGCTATCATTAGCTCGATTAAGGTAAAACCACGATTATTATTTGATGTCGGCATCATCGTTCTATTCGAATGGAAGCCAATCTTGCTTCCGATCACATATAAATATTAAATTAAATCAAACATATACATTTTTCTTAAGGGTATATGTTTTCTGAAATGGGAGCCTGCAAAAATCAAACCAATCATCGGATTATTTTATTATTTATATATAATTTAGGTAGTTAGGATTAATTGTTGTCTGATTCAACCCCAACAAATCGTGGCAAAAATTGACATTTTCGTACAAAAATTGACAGGCGGTGAAAATTTAAAATGGATCGTTTAATTTCTGCAAGACGGTCAGGATGGATGTCTTTGGACTGATCGAAAATATGAGTGGCTTAAATTGCCCGCATTGCGGTGAACTGATCGATCTTCTTGGAGCCGGCGGCGGTGAAAGGACCGCCAAGGAAACGGGCATTCCTTAAGCGTTTTATTATTTATTCTGATAAGTCGCACCACGGATATGCCAATTTGATTGGGCCGAGCGGGCTCCCGGGTCGCAAACAGTCCATGCTCCCCATCATCTAAAAATGGTTTTACCCTCAATTTGTAAGCCCTGCAAAGATGACAATGATAGTGCAGATTCATCTCCAGATAGAGGTTAATTTAGTTTTTTTCCATTGCGTCATTATCAAAGTTTTTCTTTGTCAAAAACCAGATGGTGCATGACTCTCGAAATTTACAGTATATTTCCGGATCGCGGCACTCTATACAGTCCTGACACATGTAGATCTGGTGCTTCAGACATTCATAGCTGGTTTCTCTGTCCGGATGATTTACACAATGATTCAACTTTAATTTCTCCTGAAAATGTTATTCATTATTTTGACAGGATTAAACTGCCTTCGCTTGAAAAGCTTCGGCGGGCCAAGCAGGATTTTGAGATAGAAACGTCAATAGTCCTTTCCTTTTTCAAGTTGAAGAATTTGCTTTTCAACCAAGTCCCTTTCATCCTCAAGCGCAAACAGCTCCATCATTATCGGTGGTTTGACGGAATGAGCTGGCATGCGCTTTTTGACTTCCGCAATTTTTTCATCCAACTTCTTTCGCTTATTTTCTAAACCTTTTAGATCCGGTTTCATATCGCTTTCCTATAAATACTTTTTCAAGTTTCAATCCTGATCATGTCTATTTAATAGCGTATGAATACTTACGAATTCAACCGCCAATTTTCCGCATGGGAATGCATAGATAAAAATAAGCTGCAAATGCCATGTTTCAAGGGGCGCGAACCGATCTAATTTGCATGACCGATGACTGCCAGCTTATCTTTGACATAAAGGACACTTTAATTTATAGTCCCTGTTTATCTTGACTCAATACATACTGAACTACCCAAAATAAGGGAGGAAATCCGATGCCATATGGATATACCGGTAAAATATTGCAGGTCGATTTGAGCAACCGAAAAATTGAAGTCGAAGAAAAGGACGAGGCTTTCTATCGATCCTATCTGGGCGGACGTGGAATTGGCTATCACTATTTGATGCAGGATGTCCCGGCCAAAACGGATCCATTTTCACCGGAAAGCATTTTGGTTTTGGCGACCGGGGTCATGACCGGCGCGCCGTTGCCGGCAGCTTGCCGATTTGCCGCCGTGGGCAAATCGCCGCTCACTGGGACCGCCGGCGAATCTGAAGCCGCCGGTTTTTTTGGTCCTGAACTGAAGATGGCCGGTTTTGATGCCGTCGTATTTAAAGGCCGAGCGGAAAAACCGGTCTATCTGTGGGTCACTGGGGGCCAAGCCCAGATAAAAGATGCAACCCATCTGGCAGAGCTGGGTGCCCGCGAGGTGGAAGATGCCATCCGGGATGAAATGGACAGCAAGAAAATTCGGGTGGCCCAGACCGGTCTGGCCGGAATGAACCGGGTGCGATTTGCCAACATCACCAACAACTTAGGTCACTTCAATGGACGCTGCGGTTTCGGAGCGCTCATGGGATCAAAAAATGTTCGCGCCGTTGCAGCCTTAGGCACCGAAAAGCTTGAGTTTCAAGATCCGGCGTTTTTGCGCGAAACCGCGCAACATTATGCGGCCACATTCAAGAATAACCCTTCAGGGGAGGCGCTGTATGTTTACGGCACCACCGCATTTGCGGAGATATTATCTGCTGCCGGAGCCTTGCCGGTGGATAATTTCCGGCGCAGCCAACTGGATGATGCCACCTCGGTCAGCGGGGATACTTATAATGAGATTCTTCTACAAAAAAGAAAAGGCTGTTACGCCTGTCCCATTCGCTGCAAAAGGGGCATCGCCCTGGATGATCCCAAATATGGCGTGGATTCCCGCTATGGGGGGCCGGAGTATGAGACCATGGCTGCGCTGGGCACCAACCTCAAAATTTTGGACTTAAAAGCCATCGCCAAGGGCAACGAGATCTGTAATCGCTATTGCCTGGATACCATCTCCACCGGCATGACCATTGCGTTTGCCTGCGAATGCTTCCAGGAAGGAATTATTTCCCAGGACGATACCGATGGTCTGGAGCTGCGCTTTGGGGATGCCGACTTAATGATCCAATTGCTGGAGCTGATTGCCCGGCGGGAAGGATTCGGCGATCATCTGGCCGAAGGCTCGACGCGCCTGGCAAAAAAATGGGGTGTTACCGACAAGCACTGTCATCTTGCAGTCAAGGGCCAGGAAATTTCCATGCATGACCCCCGCGTAAAAGTCGGGGTGGGGATAGGCTATGCAGTCAGCCCTTACGGTGCAGACCATATGACGGCTGTCCATGATAATGCCTTCGTGGATGAAAAATCGTTCGCGCTGAACTCCGTCAAACCTTTAGGAATTTATGAACCGATGCCGGCGACCGAGATTAGCGCTCAAAAGGTGCGCAACTATAAGATACTGGAAAACTTCTGGCGCACGCTGGATGCCTTGGGCCTTTGCGTGTTTGGCTATGCGCCCCGAGGGGTGATGCCGATCGATACGATGGTCAAATGCCTCAACGCCATTACGGGCTGGGAGGCCAGCCTGTTTGAATTGATGCGGGCAGGCGAGCGCGGCACTATGATTGCCCGCGCTTTTAACAGCCGTGAAGGGTTTAACGCAAACCACGATCGCTTGCCGCAACGCTTATTCGATCCTAAACCCGACGGCGCCAATGCGGGTAAGAACATATTCAAAGAAGAAGATTTTAACGAAGCGATCCGTCTTTACTACGACATGATCGGCTGCGATCCGGAAACCGGACGGCCCCATCGGGGCAAACTTCTGGAGTTGGGTTTAGAATGGATCGAAG
>JASFGM010000342.1:0-4521 GCA_050123755.1 Desulfobacterales bacterium | reverse complement strand
GATTACAAAAGGAAACGGGACATGATCGATTCAGCATTTACCGATAAGACAACGACCCCGCTCAGCGAGCAGACAGGCTTTTCGCTGGTGGATATTCTGGTCGGGCTCGCCATGGCGTCGGTGTTGATGGTGGCCATGGTCAGCCTTTTTACCACCATGGGACGCTCCTACACGACCCAAAATGTCGCCGCCGATGTGCAGCAGGTTGCCCGCGGCGGGGTTGAGTTGATGATACAGGAAATACGTATGGCCGGGCTGAATCCTACTGGCAGCGCTGCTGCCGGAATTGTGGATGACTTTGATACGGATAGCGGTTTTCATGCGGATCATGATGGCCGCATCGCACCAACCGATGCCAACAATTTGGCGTTTACAATGGATGTTGATATGGATGGGCGCATCGATCACTGTACCGATGATTCGGGAGGATGTTCGGCCGCAGATGATAATGTTGACAGCGAATTGATTGCCTACCGCATAAACGACGGCGCGCTTGAAAAATACCGGGGCGCTAGTGCATTCTGGGAGGATTTAACCGAAAGCAATGTCTCAAATCTTAGTTTTACCTATTACGATGAAACCGGGGCGGTAACCACCGCACGGGAGGACATCCGAACGGTGGAAATTTCGATGACCGTACAGCTGCCCGCCGGGCGCGGCGGAACCGTAAGCCGGACATATTCCACCCGGGTTAGATGTCGCAATATCGGATTGTGATGATATATACAGGCCATGACAAATAGAGGGCGCCATACCATGGAAAAACTCATAAAACCGTTGAAAAATGAGCAAGGCTATTTTCTGATCTTAGCGACCATAATGCTTTTGGCCCTGCTGACCATTATCAGCATCGCCGCCACCCATACCGCCAACACCGAAGTACAGATTGCCGGCAATGACACCTTGTATCAACGCAATGTATATCTGGCTGAAGGTGCTGCTTTGGAAGCCATTGACCGGCTCCAAAACGATCCCAATCCCAGGGGGCTGCCTTTTGTTGAAGCGGGCATTCAGACAATCGATGATGATAATTTTACGGATAACTGGGAGGCCAACTCGCAGTCCGTTACGCCGTCGATGGATGCCGGTGGGCAAACCCGTTTCCGGGTGGGCTACGAAGGAACGCCTACGGGGCATTCATTGGGTATCGGTAGATCCAGGGTGCATGGGTTTGCAGTTTACGGCCGCACCGAAAGACAGGGAATAACGACCATCAAGATCGGGTATCGCAGAGCCTTTTAGCATGCATTGAACTGCAGGAGACTGCTTATGTTTAACCGGGACGATATTGATTTTTACTTGCAAAGATTCGGATATAAATACTGGCTGCGGGTACTGGCCATCGGGTTTTGCATTTTGACAGCCGCTATTTTGTTTTTCGGAGCCATGCTGGCACATGGCGAGGTTGTTGATCTGGCGGATGTGCCGATGTTTACCAAGATCAATCCGCCGCCCCCCAACCTGATGATCCTGCAGGATGATTCCGGCAGTATGACCTATGAAATCCTGGTCCGGGGAGAATATGATGGAAAATTCCCGAACCCGGATCGTTCGAATACAGAAGGATTCTGTTATGTTTTCGATAACATGGGTGATGGTTATAATTATACGGACCCTGGAAGACATATGGAGGAGGAGGACCGGAAATACTGGCGTTCCCAATGGTATGAAGTCAACGCGATTTATTACAACCCCAATCTCGTTTACGAGCCCTGGCCAGACCACGCCGGGAGAGTTTTTTTGCCGGCCGATATGGATAGACCTCTGGTTCATCCCCTGCAGGACAGAACGCTTGACCTGGATAGGGAGTCATTCAGGGTCGACATAGACAGAGATGGTAATGGAACGGATGATGGCAACCTCAGGATTGCCTGGTCCCATTATTTCGTGAGGTCCGCCAATGGAACCGTTTACCTGGTGATTCTAGAAAATGGTGCTATTTCTTATTATACATTTACGACCGATGATGGCATCCAACCCAATGACAAGATTGAAATGGTTACGCCCGTATCGGTTTCAGATCTACCGGCCGGCATTCAGCGGTCCTATGATGAGGATCGCCAGAATTTTGCCAACTGGTTTACGTATCACCGCCGGCGCGAGTTTGTGGCCAAGGCCGCCATTGCGCGGGTTATTCGTAAGCTGGACGGCGTACGCGTTGGAATTTTGGGGATTAACAACAGAATTGTTGCACCGCTAGAACCGATTAAAGCGGTCATCAGCGGTGAATTCCAAGATGAATCCGATACGCTCATAGAAACCCTGTATGCCTATCGATCCAGGGGCGGCACGCCCTTAAAGACAGGCCTGAGAACGGTCGGTGAGTACTTCCGGGAAAACGACGGTGATCTGGCGGGAGAGGAGGGAGATGCGCCCTATCCGGCAGATGGCGGGGATTGCCAGCAATCGTTTACGATCGTTGTCACCGACGGGTACTATAGTGACAGGAGTTACAACCCGACAACAGTGGGCAATGCCGATGGTGATACGGACAACGAAGCGTGGGGCGGCGGTCAACAGCCCTATACCGATGCATACGAAGTTACCCTGGCCGATATCGCCATGCACTATTATGCGACCGACCTGATCCCTGCAATGGATGATAAAGTGCCGACAAATAAATGGGATAAGGCGCCTCATCAGCATATGGTTACCTTTGCGGTGGCCTTCGGGGTTTCCGGGACCCTCGATCCGGAAGCGTATGAAAATGACCGCACCAGCGCAGACTACATGAAATCAAAAACCACCGGCGCTTACGTGGATTGGCCCGCGGTGACCGGCAGCTACCAGCCTGAAACCATCGATGATTTGTGGCACGCCACGGTAAACGGCAGAGGCGTCTTTGTTAACGCCGGCGAGCCCCAGAAGCTGGTGGAAGGCTTGCTGGAAATTATTAAAGACATCAAGGAACGGCAACCGACATCGGTTGCTTCCGTATCGGTTAACGGCGACTGGCTGTTTGGAAAAATCGGACCGGATGTGCTTATCTTTCAAGGCAGCTACAGCTATATCGACGATGAGTGGGGCGGGGATGTCAGTGCCTACCGCTTAAATCAGACCACCGGACAGGTGATTACCGATCCGCCGGCGTGGCTGGCATCGGAAAAGCTGCAGGCCACAGCCTGGTATGACCGTAAGATCTTCACTTTTGATGGTGACCAATCAGGCCAGCTGTTTGATTACACCGAATTAACGGGCGACCAGAAAGCCAAACTAGGCCCTGAACCGAAAAAGGTTGTCGAACTTATCCGGGGCAAAGACCCTGACAGCGACGGCAATCGAGCCCACATGCTGGGGGATATTGTGCACTCCTCGCCCGTATTTCTCGATGACGTTGTCTATGTCGGCGCCAACGACGGCATGCTGCATGCGTTTAAAGCCATCGACGGAACCGAAATCTTTGGTTACGTGCCCTATCTGGTATTTGATCGCCTCAAGGATCTTGCCGATCCGGACTACGATCATCGCTTTTATGTGGATTTGACGCCTACTGTGAAAAAAGGAGAGGAGCTGCTGGGCAAAAACGGAGAGCAGGCGATCCTGGTGGGCGGCCTGGGTAAAGGCGGCATGGGCTATTTTGCCCTTGACATAACGAACCCGAACACCATGGGTGAAGATCAGGTATTATGGGAATTTCCCCGGCAGGCGACATTAGCGGCGGACGTGGAGGATATGGGCTATTCCTATAGCAAACCCGTTGTGGTGCAGTCTATGAGCACCAAAATCGGGGAATCGTGGATTGTGATTTTCGGGAACGGTTATAATAGCGCCAGCGGTAAATCGGTGTTGTTTATCCTTGAGGCCGCCACCGGCGACGTCATCCGAAAAATCGAAGCCGGGAGCGGCCCGGAAAACGGTCTTTCCAGCCCAATCGCCGTTGATGTGGATTTTGATGATAAAGTGGATTTTGTTTATGCCGGCGATCTGAAGGGCAATTTATGGAAATTCGACCTTACCAGCGACAACAGTGATGAATGGGACGTGGCTTTTAAGGAAGGCAGCACTGCAGCGCCCCTTTTTACTGCCCTTGATCGAGACGGAAACCCCCAGCCGATTACCGCCAAACCGGATGTCATGTTGCACCCCGAAATGCATGGATACATTGTCTGCTTCGGTACCGGAAAATTTCTGGGCAGCAGCGATTTTGATGATGCCAGACTGCAAACGATTTACGGCATCTGGGATTACGGAGACAGGGTTTTTATACCTCGTCTCGGCTGGAGTGATGATGACAACAGTGAGTTTCTGGGTACCTTTAGAGTCCCAAAAGAGGCAGCCCTGCTTTCCAATCAACCGCCGACTGTGAAGTTGCTCGAACAGAAAGCTTTTGAGGTTCCGGTCGGCTCCGGTGAAGATGAAGTCATCGTGCGGGTTTTGACCGATGAAAAACCGGCGTGGATAACTAAGGCAGATTCCGAAGATGACCAGATGCCGGATCCTTCCGATGAATTTTCCAATGATGCCGGCTGGTATCTGGATCTGGATGTTTACGCCGGGGAGCGCGTCATCAGTGATGTGATA
>JASFGM010000341.1:0-4524 GCA_050123755.1 Desulfobacterales bacterium | reverse complement strand
GACCCTGGGCGGCATTCCGCGTACGGCAATCCCGGACTTCTGGTTGCCGAAAGAAATCGTCGAGCGTGAAATCGGGCAAATACTCGAACTCGGCGTACGGGCCGAAACGGGGACGGCGGTTGGCAAGGATATCGATTTTAACAAAATATTGAAAGAACACGATGCCTGTTTGATTGCTGTTGGCGCAAGCAAGGAAAGCGGTCTGGATATCCCCGGCTGCGCGATGATGGTTCCGGCGATTTCTTTCTTGAAGCGCGTCAAATCAGGCCAAAGAGACGGCATTGGCGCCAGGGTGGTTATCGTTGGCGGTGGCGGAGTCGCTTTTGACTGTGCCTTTACGGCCAAACGTCTCGGTGCTGCTGAGGTTCATATTGTTTGTGTTGAGGGACAGGACTGTATGTGTGCGCCACCGCCGGAAATTCGCAAAGCGGACGCTGAAGGCATCATGGTTCACAATTCCAAAATGATATCGAGCGTCTTGAGCAAAGACGCTAAGACCATTGGAATTGAGTACTATGAGATTTCTTCTTTTGAATTTGACGAAGAATACTGCCTTGCAGTTCAACCGGTTTCCGATGAAAAGAAATTCCTGGAAGCGGACTTTGTGATCTCGGCCGTGGGGGGTAGACCTGATCTTGCCTTTATCGAGGATAACGATAAATTTGAGTTCGCGCCCAACGGGACCCTTAAAGTCGATCCGCAAACCATGGCCACCTCAATGGATAAAGTGTTTGCATGCGGAGACGTCGTGTCCGGTCCATCCGCCGTCGCGCAAGCCGTCGGTAGCGGGCGGCGCACAGCCATGGCCATCGACCGTTATCTCAAAGGAATCCGATTGTCAGAATTCGAAAGCGTTGTCATCAACAAAGCAGGTCAGGTGGTGATTGAAGAAACTTCAGCCAAATTTGATCCGCATGAGGTCAGGTATGATGAAATCTTGAATATCGATTACCATGAAAAGAAACCGCGCCAGACAACCGCAAAGCTTTCGGCGGAGGCATCGATCCATTCATTTGAAGAGATGGATAAGGGTTTCGAGAAAGATAAGGCCATGATTGAAGCCGGGCGCTGCCTGCACTGCGGACATTGCACCGCTTGCGGATGCTGCATAGAGGATTGCCCCGGTCTGATTCTGGCAATGAACTCCCAGGGCCCACGGGTCGTCTATCCGGATGAGTGCTGGCATTGCGGTTGTTGCCGGATCGCATGCCCGAGCGGAGCGGTTTTTTATGATTTTCCCTTAAATATGAGGGTCTAGGGTAATGGCCCCTGATTTCGATGGCACCAAATTACCGGAAAGCATTTTTAAGTCGCATACCGAAAGGAGATTTTTGAATTGCACAACGCGTTTTAAAACAAAATTGTCACCAGAGACTTTGGGTCGGGATTTAAAATTTTGTGCAAAAGGCAATGGTTTCCTTCATCAATTCGGTTTCGCTTGCATAAATCGGGTGTTGAAGGATGGAGCATCTAATCAAATTATGCATCAGCAAAGGAGGGTTCAAATGAAACAAAGTAAATTTTGGAAGCTTGTAATTGTGGTCTTTATGGTATTGGCATTTTCGGCGGTGTCGTTAAGTGTTTCGGCCGCTGATAAAAAACCGATTACCCGTAAAATGCTTCTCGGCGGCAGGTTGGGCGATTCGTGGTTCGTGCTTTCCCAGGCGCTGGCTTATTTCGTAAACAAGCAATCCGATTGGCTCAGACTCGAGGTCGTGGCCACACCCGGCGTGAGTGCGGGTCCTGAGATCGCCAGTAAGGATCCTGATAAATATGTTTTCATCTCGCCCTATGCCGGAATGACGCTCAACCCCACATTGAAGAAGATAAATTACTATGACAAGGATCTCATCATGGGATATTGCACCAGCAATGTATGGGTCTGGATTACATATGACGATAAGATCAAAACCGCCCAGGATCTTGTCGGAAAGAAAGTATTCATCGGCAGACCCGGGGGCTCGAGAACGGTATATGAAACGAAGGTATTGGAGGCCCTTGGAATCAAAGATAAAGTCAAGATCCTGCATGGCGGATACGGTGGCGGAAGAAACGCCCTGCGAGACGGGTTGGCGGATGTCGGCGTCATGATGATCGACTACATTTTGCCCGCCGGCTTCAAGAAGGGCGCCTTTATCGAGGATCTGGAGACGAGAAAGCCGATACATTATATCAATCTGATGCCGCGAGAGATGCAACTTAAATTGGGTATGGTCCCGTTAAAAATATTTGCGGGGGCACTGGATCCCAAGACCCAGAAAGAGGACCTTTACGCCACAGTCGATTCGGTTTACTGGTGCGCAGATGAGCGCATGGACCCCGATATCGTCCATGAGGTCACCCGGATACTTTATGCAAATGCAGACAAATTCGCCAGCTGGCACGCCCAGGGAGGCGGCATTAGCAAGGAGTCGGTGAGCACCTATATTATCAAGCCGGAACGGATGCATCCGATAGCGAGGAAGTATTATGAGGGAGCGGGTGCCAAAATCAGACCGCTTGGAGATCTTTTGCCTTAATCATCGGAAGCCGTTTTAAAAATGCATCCAACACCCCTGAGGCGCACAAACGATCTTTGGCTCGCCTCAGGGGCCTCACAATCGGCTTCGCGCTGGTGAATCCTTGTAGCAACCCGGATGCGACAAGTCCTCGGTGACAATGTGTGCGTTCGATAACGGTATTGCGGAGGTTCGAGCATGGAAGAAACAAAAAAATCCAAATTTAGCATAGACCGAATTGTGGCCGTGGCACTTCCGGTGGTGGCCCTTGTCATGATTATCTACCAATTGATATTCACCCAGTACCTGCTTCAAGGACCTACAGCTCATAAGATCACCCACCTGGGGTTTGCTTTCCTCGTGGTTTTGCTGTCGCTGATTCACAAAGAGAAAGAGGGCCGTCTCCTGAGATGGGTGTTGCTTGTGACTTCTCTGGGTTTTTCGACCTACCTGATGGTCAATCTTAGTGAAATCATGTTGCTCCGCCAGTCTCTTCCGATAACCTCCGATATTGTCGTTGGCCTCATTGTGCTGGTTGTTACCTTTATCGTGGCCTATCAGGTCTTAGGCAAAACATTTGTCATCATTGCCGGTGCCTGTGTGTGTTACCTGATTTTAGGCCGGTACCTGCCGCATCCGTTTACGGTGGCGCCGGTGGGCTTTACTCGGCTTATCATGTGGCTCAGCGCCGGCGTCGGCATCGAACAGGGGGTCTACGGCCCGATTCTGGGCCTTTCGGCCAACTACCTGTTTCTCCTGATCGTATTCGGCGGCATGCTTTATGCCTTCGGCGGTGTCAGATTTATCATGGGCCTTGGAAGGTGGCTGGGCTCCAAATTCAAAAGCGGACCGGCAGCGGTGGCTGTGGTGGGCAGTTCTTTGCTCGGGAGCATGACCGGCAGCACTGTAGCAAACGTGACCATTACGGGAGCCTATACGATTCCTTTAATGAAAAAGGCGGGGTATGAGCCCAAACAGGCAGGGGCCATTGAAGCCGCCTCATCCAACGGCGGGCAGATCATGCCGCCGGTCATGGGCGCAACGGCCTTTATCATGTCCGGCTTCACCGGTATCCCTTATATCCAGATCGCCGCAGCAGTTCTGATACCGGCACTGCTTTACTACATGGGTTTGCTGATATATGTTCAGATCAATGCCTATAAGCTCGATATTCAGGTTGAAAAGGAAGTTGTCAGCGGCAGGGAACTTCTTTTGGACGCCCCCCTTTTTGTGGTGCCCTTGGGTGTGCTTATCCTTCTACTGGTGCAGGGATTTTCACTTCCTTTTGTGGTTTTTTGGAGCATCGTGAGCCTCGTGGTGCTGAGTTTGATTTTAAGTATTCGCAAAGAGGCCCGCCTGAGCTTCACGGAAGTCGTCGCTGCGCTCACCAAAGGCGCCCGCACCGCCTGCGACGTGACCATCATCAATGCCCTTATAGGGGTGGTGGCCACCTGCATAGAGACCAGCGGATTGGGGATAAAACTGCCGCTTCTGGTGGGAGAAATCAGTCAGGGAATTCTCATCATTGCCCTCTTTATCACGATGATCAGCTCGATCTTTGTGGGCATGGGTGTTCCGACCCCGGCGGCCTATATGCTGGTGGCTATTGGGGCTGCCCCGGCGCTGGTCAAGATGGGGGTTCCCTTGTTGCAGGCCCACCTTTTCCCTTTTATTTTTGCCGTGTTCTCCCATTTGACCCCGCCCATCGCCATCGGGGCACTGGTGGCTTCCCAGCTTGCAGAAGCCGAGTACTGGCCGACGTCCTGGGAGGCGCTCAAGGCGGCATCCACAGCGTTTCTGCTGCCATACCTCATTGTCTTTGCCCCGGTTATCGTCCTTCGCCCGGATGCGGGCGTGATCGTCTGCGCGATGCAGATTGTTGCCATCCCCCTCGGTGTCCTGTCTCTGCAGATCGCATTTTCCAGTTACTTTTTGGGTACGGTGGATAAGATAAAGCGCGCGGCCTTCGGGGTAACCGCAATTCTTTTTTTCGCCACTGTGTTTTCGAGAAGTATCCTATTTCTAG
>JASFGM010000340.1:0-4524 GCA_050123755.1 Desulfobacterales bacterium | reverse complement strand
AGTAATTTACAAAAACATGATTTTATTATCGGTGTCAGGTGTCAGGCCCCTCGCTACTGGCTTCTTGCTTCTGGTCGCTGGCCACCGGCCACTTGCTTTTAGCCAGAAGCCAGAAGCGGGAAGCCATTAGCCAAAACGCTGAAACCATAGTCATTGCGACTTTTGTAACATTTTTGCCGGACATGACGCTAATCGGCCCTTTCTTACCACATCCAGCGTGATCTTTCCCTCAGGAGGCAAACAATGAAAGAAAAAACAAAAGCAATGGTATTCGCGTCTTTCGCCGCCGATTCCCTGGCGTTAGGCGTTCATTGGATCTATAACACCAATGTTATCGACAAAAAGTTCGGCCGTGTGGAGTCATATTTAAAACCCGTACGTCCGACTTACCATCCAACCAAAGTGCTCGGTGAATTCACCCATTACGGAGATCAAACGATTATTTTACTCGAATCCGTGAGCACCTGTGGCGGATTTGATTTGGATGATTTCTCACAACGCTGGCAGTCCCTGTTTGAAAACTATGATGGATATTTTGATAATGCCACCAAAGGAACCCTTGAAAATATTAAATCCGGAAAATCGCCATCGCAGGCGGGGTCCGAATCTGATGATCTGGCAGGCGCATCCCGGATTGCACCGCTCATGTATGTTTATCGGGATGATCCTGAAAAACTGATTACCAGCGCTACAGCACAGACGGCCTTTACCCACAACAATTTGCAAGTCATTCAAAGCGCAGCGTTTTTTTCAACTGTCACCTATCAAGTATTAAAGGGTGCCTCCCCCGTAAGTGCAATCGCATCGGTCAAAAGAGAGGAATTTAATTCAGATCCTTTTTCAGAATGGATCGAAATGGGGCTGCAAAGCATCGATCAGGATACCCGGCAAGCGATTCTGGATTTGGGTCAGATGTGCGAGACGCCCGCCGCCTTTCCCGGGGTGATACACCTTATCGCCAAATATGAAAACGATCTTAAGCAAGCCTTGGTCGAAAATGTAATGGCAGGCGGCGATTCGGCCGGAAGAGGTCTGATCGTCGGAATGGTACTCGGAGCCCATCTGGGCATAAATGCCATTCCTCAGAAATGGCTTGCGGATATGAAGGCATATCCGCAAATTGTGGAGATGCTTTCCGGAATTGATCGCGTGACAGTATTGCATGGCTAACTGAAATAGCGTAAAATAAGTGTTTTGTATCCTATCTCCATTTGCACCGAACTGACGCAGCGACGAAATTTGTTTAAAGAAGATGGGAGTTGGCATGAATGTCATAGCAACCGATATTGAAGGTGTTCTGATCATCGAGCCGCAGGTATTTCAAGATCGCCGCGGCTGTTTTCTGGAAACCTATCATAATAATCGATTCAAAGCAGCCGGGCTGAACATGGCCTTCGTGCAAGATAATCTTTCCTTTTCCGTTAACGGCACCTTAAGAGGGATGCATTTCCAGGTGAACCACCCGCAGGCCAAACTGGTTCAAGCCATCACCGGAGAAATTTTCGATGTGGCCGTCGACATCCGTCCCGGGTCATCCACATTTGGCCGATGGATGGGCGTGCATCTTTCGGAGCAAAACAGGCGTCAGGTATTGTTAACACCGGGCTTCGCCCATGGGTTTTGCGTATTGAGTGAAACCGCTTATGTCGCTTATAAATGTTCCCAATATTACATGCCGGATGATGAAAGCGGCATTTTGTGGTCGGATCCATCCGTGGGAATTGATTGGCCGGTAAAGGATCCGATTATATCGGATAAGGACAGCCGGCTGCCGTGCCTTTCCGAACTCGCTTCTGAAAAATTGTATAACCCGGAGAAAGCGTCATGAGCATTTTGATTACGGGCGCTAACGGGCAGCTTGGCCGGGAATTGGTCCGGCAGGGCCACGCATTTAACCTCGCGCTGCATGCGTTCAAGCGGCAGGAACTGGACATCACCCAACCGAATCAGGTAAATACAATCGTTGCTAACGCCTCGCCATCTTTGGTGATAAATGCCGCTGCGTATACAAATGTCGATAAAGCCGAAACCGAAGCTGACCTTGCCTTAGAGGTCAACAAAATCGCTCCGGGTTATTTGGCCCGCCGCTGCGCAGATCGCAACATCGCCTTAATTCACATATCTTCCGATTATGTGTTTGATGGCATCAAAGGCAAGCCCTATTATGAAACCGATCCAATCGCCCCTGTTGGAATTTACGGCCAAAGCAAGGCGGAAGGGGAAGTCGCCATCCGAGCTGTCTTGAAACACCATATTATTCTGCGGACATCCTGGTTATATAGTGTCTACGGCCATAATTTTGTCAAAACAATACTCAATCTCGGCACCGAAAAAAAAGTTATCCCGGTGGTGGCCGATCAATTCGGATCTCCCACAAGTGCGGCAGACCTGGCCGAGGCGGTTTTGACCATTGCTGCAAAAATCGGCATTAATGCCGACCTTGATTGGGGAACCTATCATTATTGCGGAGATGGCGTCACCTCCTGGCACGGATTCGCCAAGGAAGTTCTGCAACTGGCATCGCCTTACGTTCCTCTCCAAACCAAGCACGTTGAAGCCATAACGACCGCTGAGTATCCTACCCCGGTAAAACGACCGCCCTATTCTGCTCTGGATTGCAGCCGCATCAAAAAAGTCTTCGGAATCGATCCAAAGCCGTGGCAACAAAGTCTTAAACGCACGATCGACCGTATCTTCTCGGAGAACGAATAGCTGTTGATTCAATTGAGCGACGACGCTCAATTGAATGTTATCTGTTATTCGTTATTGGTTATTGGCATGAATATCAGACCAGAATCGACCCATTGAAACCAATAACTGATAACGAATAACAAATAACCCAGCCATTTGACGCATTTTGCAAATCGATTAAAAATAAAAATATATTAGACAGTTATAAACCTCTTAAAGAGAAAATCGTTGACTGTTTTTGGATTTCAATCTAACATAAAACTGATGGAGTCGATACCGTATAAACATACTCCTGTCCTGGTGGTAGATGACGATGAGGGACTTTTATTGAGCATCAAGGCGACGTTGGTCAGTTCAGGTTTGCCGGAGCCGGCTTTGGTATCGGATAGTCGACGGGTAATGGATCTGGTCCATGAATATGACTTTCAATTGATTTTGCTGGACTTGATGATGCCGCATTTGACCGGCATGGAGGTCTTGCGAAAAATAAAAGCAAAATCTCCCAACGTCGCATGCGTTATTGTGAGTGCCATTGATGATGTTGCATCTGCGGTTCAGGCAATGAGTCTGGGGGCCTCGGATTATCTGGTAAAACCGCTCAACAGTGAAAAGCTAGTCGCGCTAGTAAACCGAACTCTCAAAGCGCACACGCTAAAGCATGACCTGGAGCAGTTTGGCAGCAAAAAAGTATTTTCCAATCTTAAAAATCCCGAGGCATTCACAGACATTGTGGCAGATGATGAAGCCATGGCGCTAATATTCCACCAAGTAGAGGCCGTGGCGGGTACGGATTACAGTGTCGTGATCAGCGGCGAGTCCGGCACCGGCAAAGAGATGCTCGCTCGCGTCATTCATAGATTGAGCAATCGCTCTAATGCGCCCTTTTATGCTGTGAACATGGCTTCATTCAGTAAAACCATTTTTGAAGATGAATTTTTCGGCCATACCAAAGGTGCTTACACGGATGCCGCTAACGAAAAAATCGGATTCTTTGAGGCCGCCAGCGGCGGTACCCTCTTTTTGGATGAAATCACAGAATTGGACCCATCGTTGCAGGGCAAACTGCTGCGCGTAATTGAAGAGCGCGAACTTTATCGCCTGGGCAGCACCGAGATTCGCAACGTAGATGTTCGGATCATCGCAGCAACAAACCGGGATATAAATGAGGAAATTCTTCAGGGGGGTTTTCGATCAGATTTATATTACCGCATAAACATGTATAATATCAAAGTGCCGCCTCTCAGAGAAAGAAAAAAGGATATCTTGCCCATTGCCCGTCATTTCTTAAAAACCCATGCCAGTGCGAATGACAAAAAAATCCGTGCGCTGGAACCGGAACTTGAAGAGCGCTTGATGCAGTATTCTTATCCGGGCAACGTAAGGGAGTTAGAAAACATCATCGCTGCAGCAGTGCTTCAGGAAAAGGGAAAAACGCTTACGCTGGCGGCGACCTTGAATTTACTGCCTTATGAAGGACCCGAGCGGCGTAAAAATGTAGAGTTACTTACCCTAGAGGAAATTGAAAAACGTCATATTGAAAAAGTACTGGAAATCACCGGTGGAAATCGTCCCAAAGCAGCTAAAATACTGGGAGTCAATGTCTCCACCGTGTATCGAAAAATTGAAAAATATGCCCTCGGCCACAGAAACTATGGCGAAATATAATTCGGTGACGATGGGAGCCAAAACAGGCGGCTATAGATATGGCCTTGAAGCCCAGCCAAGCGGGTACATATATACGGGGAGGATGAAAATATGTCGGACGGTTTAGATGTAATTGTCGTCGATGATGATAAAGGCATATGTGACGTCATTAGCGAACTTGTCGAAAGC
>JASFGM010000339.1:0-4526 GCA_050123755.1 Desulfobacterales bacterium | reverse complement strand
CGAAAAGATTTACCGGAATCTGAAAAAAAAGAAGCTTTTGCTCTGGGCGGCTTTACTGCATGATATCGGCAAGGGCGAATCTGAAAAAGATCATTCAGCCAAAGGTGCTGCGATCGTTAAAAACATCTTGACTCAAAAAGGATTAAAGCCTGCCGATATCGAAACGGTCATTTTTCTGGTTCAGGAACATCTTTTATTGATTAAAACCGCTACCCGAAGGGATATCCACGACGAGGAGACAGCCATTTCCTGTGCCCGCAAGATAAAGGACGTCGGACGCCTAAAAATGCTTTATCTGCTGACCGTCGCCGATTCAATCGCAACCGGACCGATGGCCTGGAACGACTGGACCGCAACGCTTTTGAGAGATTTTTTCCTCAAAACTCTGAATGTTCTGGAAAAGGGGGAACTGGCCACTGCCCAGGCCATCGAGGTGGTGGCGCAAAAGAAAAAGGAAACCCTGCGTTCAGCCCGCAACCCCAGGGCAAAAAAGAAAATCGAAGCCCTGCTGGGTGTGATGTCACCGCGATATCTTTTATATATGCCGATCCCTGAAATTAAAAAACATATCAGGCTTTACAATGATCTATCTGCAGACAATTCCGACTTTGTATGGGAAATCGAACATGTCGCCGATGCCAACACCCGAACTGTTACCATCTGTGCTCAGGATCGTCCCGGCCTTATTTCAAAAATTGCCGGTGTATTTACGTTAAACAATATCGACATTTTAGACGTCCAGGTCTTCACCTGGCGCAATAATATTGCCTTGGATATTTTCAAGGTCAACCCGCCGCCGGATCCCCTGCTGGAAGACGAAAAATGGGACCGGACCGCCAGGAACCTTGGGACCGCATTGTCCGGTGAACTGAACCTGACCCCCGCCCTCCAAAAAAAGGTGCGCGCTTACCGTAGCAGCAAATCCGTGCTTGACAAAAAGCCCCATCAGGTCACGGTGGATAATACCAGTTCCAGTTTTTTTACCATCATTGAAGTGTTCACCTATGATTTTCCCGGTTTGCTCTTCAGTGTTACAGATGCGCTTTATCGCTGCGATCTGAACATCTGGGTTGCTAAAATCGCCACCAAAGTGGACCAGGTCGTCGATGTCTTTTATGTTCGGGATGTGAATGGACAAAAAGTGGATTTGCCGGATCAGGTGGCGAATATAAAAGCCGCCATAATTGAACGGCTTTCATCCACCCATCGGATCGTTTGAAGCTTGGTAATCATTGTTTTGCTTAAAGCTAAAATAATAAATAGAAACAAATTAACCTAAAAGGAGGATGGATCTAATAAATGCAATTAAAAAGCCTACTGACAGCTGCAATTTTACTCGCTATGCCTTTTTCTTCGGCGGTTGCGTCGGAGGGATTAAATTCTGGCGACACCGCCTGGATGATTGTCTCAACCGCACTGGTCATGATGATGACCCCGGCCGGCCTGGCCCTGTTTTATGGTGGAATGTCAAGATATAAAAACCTGTTAAACACCTTCGCTATGACATTTGTGTCCTATTGCCTGGCCAGCGTCATCTGGATGGTGTGGGGCTACAGCATTGCATTTGGACCGGATAAAGCCGGCATCATCGGCGGTCTGGAAAATATGTTTTTAGCCGGCATCGGGGTAAACAGTCTTTCGGGAAGCATTCCAACTTATGTGTTCGCCCTTTTTCAAATGACATTTGCCGGTATCACCGTCGCCCTGGTTCTGGGCTCGGTTGTCGATCGTATGAAGTTTTCAGCCTGGATTATTTTTACGGTTTTATGGGTCACTTTCATCTACTGCCCCATCGCCCACTGGGTATGGGGTGGCGGCTGGATAGGAAATATGGGCGCCCTCGACTTTGCCGGCGGCACGGTGGTGCACATTAACGCCGGTGTGGCCGGGTTGGTGCTGGCACTGGTACTCGGGAAACGCATCGGATATGGTAAAGAAGCCATGTTCCCGTCCAGCATTGCGTTCACCGCAGTCGGGGCAGCACTTTTATGGTTTGGCTGGTTTGGCTTTAATGCCGGCAGTCAGCTGGCCGCCGATGGTGTGGCCGGTTCGGCCTTTTTGGTCACCAATACCTCGGCCGCAATGGGCGCTCTGGCCTGGATGTTTGCCGAATGGATAGTGGACAAAAAACCGACGGTGCTGGGTCTGGCTTCCGGAGTCGTGGCCGGACTGGTTGCGATCACACCGGCAGCCGGGTTTGTCAATTTATCCGCGGCATTGATTATTGGATTGGTTGCTGGCATACTGGGCTTTTATTTCGTGGCAAAGGTTAAACATAAGCTCGGTTATGACGATTCGCTGGATGCTTTTGGTGTCCATGGGATGTGCGGGCTCTGGGGCGCATTGGCTACCGGATTGTTTGCCAATCCGGCCATAAATGAAGCCGGCAAAGGTCTGTTTTATGGCAACCCGAAACAGCTCTGGATCCAGATTATTTCCATTGCCGCCACGGCCGTGTTTACCGCCGTCGGCACTCTGATTGTTATAACCATAACCAAATTATTAACCGGCGGCTTGAGGGTCAACGATGAAAACGAAGTTGCCGGACTCGACAGCGCCATTCACGGCGAAAGAGCTTTTGAAATTCAATAATCAATGCCGTCGGATGCAGAAACCAGTTTGAACACTGATGGGAACAGAGGAGGTTTTACCATGATGAAAATCGAGGCAATTATCAAGCCTTTCAAACTCGATGACGTCAAAGAAGCCCTGAACAAAATTGGCATCCAGGGAATGACGGTTTCCGAGGTCAAGGGATACGGGCGCCAGAAAGGCCATAAGGAAATCTACCGCGGCGCCGAATATGCAGTCGATTTTATTCCTAAAGTCAAAATCGAAATCGTGATCGATGCCGACCGCGCCGATCAGGTCGTCGAAACCATCCGTGAAGCGGCCAACACCGGTAAAATAGGAGATGGCAAGATTTTTGTGATACCCGTAGACCAGGCCCTGCGGGTCAGGACCGGGGAAACCGGCACCGACGCAATCTGAATTCAGGAATTGCGGGATTGAGGCATTGAGGCATTAATTCCTGAATTCCTAAATATTTTTAATTTTTTATTAATTTAAAGGAGGAACAACCTGATGACACCCAAAGAAGTATTGGACATGGCAAAAGAAAACGGCGCAAAAGTCGTCGATCTGAGGTTTATGGATTTTCCGGGATTATGGCAGCATTTTACGGTTCCGATGAGCGAACTGCAAGCGTCCAGCTTTGAAGATGGATTCGGTTTCGACGGTTCCAGTATTCGCGGCTGGCAGCCGATTCATGCCAGCGATATGCTGGTGGTTCCCGACGCAACGACCGCAAAAATGGACCCATTTTATGAAGCCCCGACCCTGGTGCTGATCTGCAACATCGTTGATCCGGTCACCCGGGAGGCCTATACCCGCGATCCGCGAAATATTGCGCAAAAAGCCGACGCCTATTTAAAAAGCAGCGGAATCGGCGACGTGGCCTACTTTGGCCCGGAAGCCGAATTTTTTATCTTTGATGATATCCGTTTTGAATCCACCCGTTTCTCTTCCTTTTATGAGATCGATTCTATCGAAGGCAACTGGAACACCGGCCGGGACGAAGGCCCCAATTTAGGTTACAAGCCGCGCCATAAAGAAGGCTATTTCCCGGTTCCGCCCATGGACAAATTTCAGGACCTGCGCACCGAGATGGTCCTGACCCTGGAAAACCTGGGGATCGAAACCGAGGCCCAGCATCATGAAGTGGCCACCGCCGGGCAGGCCGAAATCGATATGCGCTTCAAGCCCCTGCTGCAGATGTCAGATCAGCTCATGTGGTTTAAATATGTGCTTAAAAACGTAGCCTACCGCCACAATCATACCGTCACGTTCATGCCCAAGCCGCTTTTTGAGGATAACGGCACCGGAATGCATACGCACATCAGCATCTGGAAGACAGACCAGCCGCTGTTTGCCGGTGACAAATATGCCGGAATATCTCAGGAGGCGCTTTACAGCATCGGCGGCATCCTGAAGCACTGCCGCGCTTTGACTGCCTTTACCAACCCGACCACCAACTCATACAAGCGCCTGGTGCCGGGTTTTGAAGCCCCGGTCAATCTGGCGTACTCCAGCCGTAACCGCAGTGCCGCGGTCCGCCTCCCGATGTACTCGGCATCACCGCAAGCCAAACGCATCGAGTTCAGAACCCCGGATCCCTCCTGCAACGGGTATCTGGCATTTTCGGCCATGCTGATGGCGGTTATTGACGGCATCCAGAACAAAATCGACCCGGGCGATCCGTTGGATAAAGACATCTACAATCTTCCGCCGGAAGAATTGGCAGAAATCCCTTCGGCTCCCGGATCTTTGGATGAAGCCATCGAGGCCTTAAAAGCCGATCAGGAATTCCTGTTAAAAGGCGATGTGTTCACCCAGGATGCGATCGATATGTGGATCGAGTACAAAACCGAAAATGAAATCAACGACATCAAACTGCGTCCGCACCCCCACGAGTTTTATCTGTATTATGATATCTAAAACAAAGCCCTGCTTGAAAAAGCAGGGCT
>JASFGM010000338.1:0-4530 GCA_050123755.1 Desulfobacterales bacterium | reverse complement strand
CTACGATTCTCTTCAGCACATCACCGGCTTTAGCGCGAATGAGCACATCGCACATATCATCGCAGGGTGTTTCCGACAGATTGACGATGGCCAGAAAGGCGCTGTTTTGTCTGGCGTAAATCGGTATGTGCGCCGCCGGCTGAACCAGCAGAGTTGATCCCACCACCAGAAAGAAATCGCAGGTTTGCGAAAGGGAAGTCGCTTTTTCGACTTCGATCACCGGCATGGCCTGGCCGAATGAAATCGTATCAGGTTTTAAATACCCGCCGCATTCACATTCCGGAGCCCGATCACCGGAATCAAGTCGCTTTTGGGTTTCTTGTGTGGAAATGACTTTTCGGCAACTCATACAACGGATGCGACGGGTATTGCCATGGAGCTCGATTACGTTTTCATCCGCAAGACCGGACTCCTGGTGCAGCCCGTCCACATTCTGGGTGATCACCGCTTGGAGCAGTTCCATCTGGTAAAATTTAGCTATCGACAAATGTCCGGCATTCGGTTTGGCCCGGGTAATACCGGTGTAGAGTTCTTTCCAGCGCCGCCAGTACTCCACCCGTGCGTCTTTTGAGCTCATAAATTCATCAAAATAGACCGGACGGAATTTATCCCAGATACCGCCCTGGCTTCTGTAATCCGGTATGCCGCTTTCGGTGGAAATTCCCGCCCCGGTGAATACGACGTTTTTACCGCCTTGTCTAATTTTTTCCGCAATCAGCTTTATTTTATCGTCCATAGTATTTCAAAGGTTTAGGGTTCAAAGTACAAGAACCTGTTAGATTGGTTTTATTTGTTTCAACTTAAGACGTATTTTCTTTTCAGTCAATCGACCCTTTCTGAAAAGCGTCGGATTGTCAATATTGAATTGCATACCGGGGGTTAAAAAAGAAGATATTCATCTGAAGATGCTTGATGACAGCTTCAGTCTCAATGCTCCCCGGGAAGACTATGACTACGTTACCACGGCGGCTTTCTGCTGTCCGGTAAATGCCAAAGACGCATCGGCGAAATATGAAAATGGGGTTCTGAAAGTCACGATACCGTTCAGAGATCCCATGGACGGTGCGCATGAAGTGTCCATTGGTTAGCAAGCGGTGCAGGCGAGTGCAACCTACACCGTTTTAACCATTTATATAAACCAACAGAAATAAGGCAGGGACAGAAATGACCCTGCCTTTTTTTTTGGATTGCGGTAATTGGATCAATAAAGGCGTCAGGAAACCCTGGGTGAAATTATCCGACGCAAGGGGATGTGGACAATCGTTTTATGCAGATGTCCATGGTTACGGCCGATTCAAAATGGGCCTGCTGTACCCGCGTCGGAACATCTTAAAGCACCAGAAATAGCATTTAGACGGCGAACCCGGCCACTGCGGGGACCGCTTCTCGGACCCATCGGGTGATAATTGAAATCCCTTGACACTTCACACCCCTGTTGATAATTAAACTCCTTTGGTTAAATCAACGCTAACCTCCAGAAAGCTTTCAGGAGCCTTCATTAATGGTTGAATTTACTTACCGGGAGATGTTTCCGCTGCAAGACGATCCCACTGAATATCGACTGCTGACAGAGAATCACATATCCAAAAGCGCTGTTGATGGGATTCGGCTTTTGCGGGTGGCACCTGAAGGGTTAACCCTGCTGGCCGAGCAGGCCTTTCACGATGTGTCGCATTTTTTACGATCTTCACACCTACAGCAATTGGCAGAGATCTGTGATGATCCGCAAAGCTCTGCCAACGATAAAGCTGTGGCGCTTGAGCTGCTCAAAAATGCCGTGATCGCCGCCGAAGGCGAGTTTCCCATGTGCCAGGATACCGGAACGGCGATCGTTATGGGGAAGAAGGGACAAGGTGTTTGGACCGGTTATGCGGACGAAGAAGCGCTGTCCAAAGGCATTTTTAATGCTTACACCAAAGGTAACCTGCGCTATTCTCAGAATGCGCCCTTGACCACATTTGAGGAAATAAATACCGGTTGCAATCTGCCGGCCCAGATCGAGCTTTACGCGGAACAGGGAGACGAATATCATTTTTTGTTTATCGCCAAAGGCGGCGGATCTGCCAACAAAACCTTTCTGTTTCAGGAAACGAAGACCGTTTTAACACCGGAAAACCTTTCAGCTTTCATGAAAAATAAGATGAAATCGCTCGGTACCGCCGCCTGTCCGCCTTATCATTTGGCGTTTGTTATCGGCGGAACCTCTGCCGAAATCAACCTGAAAACCTTAAAACTGGCCACAACCCGGTATCTGGACAGCTTACCGACCAAAGGCAGCCAAAGCGGACACGCGTTTCGGGACCTTGAGCTGGAAGCCCAGGTGCTTAAAATATCAAAAGCGCTTGGCATCGGCGCCCAGTTCGGCGGCAAATATTTCTGCCTGGATGCCCGGGTGATTCGATTGCCGCGTCACGGCGCATCCTGCTTCATCGGTGTGGGCGTCAGCTGTAATGCGGATCGCAATATCAAGGCCAAGATTACCTCGCAGGGAATCTTTTTAGAACAGCTGGAGACAAATCCGGCCCGGTATTTACCGCAAGTCGATGTCTCGGATAGCGCGGCTGTGCGAGTTGATTTAAATCAACCGATGGACAGCATTCTGGCGCAGTTAAAGCGGTTACCAGTAGCCACAGCGTTGCTGCTGACCGGAGAAATTGTGGTCGCCAGGGATATCGCCCATGCCAAACTAAAAGAACGTCTGGACCGCGGCGAGGCGCTGCCGGATTATTTTAAAAACCATATTATCTATTACGCCGGACCGGCCAAGACGCCGCCCGGGCATGCTTCCGGCTCATTCGGACCGACAACCGCCGGCAGAATGGATCCCTACGTGCCCATCTTTCAAGCGCAGGGGGGCTCGATGATCATGCTGGCCAAAGGGAACCGCTCCAGGGCCGTCACCGAATCCTGCAAGAAATTTGGCGGGTTCTATCTGGGCTCCATCGGGGGGCCGGCAGCCAGGCTCGGCAAAGAATGCATCACCAGCGTTGAGACCATTGAATACCCCGAACTTGGCATGGAAGCCATTTTTATGATAACGGTAAAGGACTTTCCGGCCTTTATTATTGTCGATGATAAAGGTAACGATTTTTTCGAAAAACTTTTAAATTAAAGTGTGTTGCGAGTTTCGGGTTACGCGTTACGAGTTAAGAACGAAAAATCGATTCAAAACACCGGGCGCGCAACACGAAACACGGGACCCGCAACGCGGAACGCGCAACTCGCAACAGTTAAAAGGAGCAAACTATGGCAACCAATGAAATGAAAACCATGGATGGGAACACCGCCGCTGCCCATGTGGCATACGCGATGAGCGATGTGGCCACCCTTTATCCCATTACACCGTCTTCATCCATGGGTGAAATCGCCGATGAATGGGCCGCAGAAGGTCGCAAAAACATCTTCGGCCAATCCATGATTGTCCGCCAGCTGCAATCTGAAGCCGGGGCGGCCGCTTCCGTGCACGGCTCTCTGGCGGCAGGGGCGTTGACCACCACCTTTACGGCCTCCCAGGGATTGCTTTTGATGATTCCCAACATGTACAAGATGTCCGGGGAGCTTCTGCCGGGCGTCCTGCATGTTTCCGCCCGGGCCATCGCGGCCCATGCCCTATCCATTTTTGGTGATCATCAGGATGTGATGGCCGTTCGTCAGACCGGTTTTGGCTTAATGGCATCAGCATCCATACAGGAAGTTATGGATCTGGGTTTAACCGCTCACCTGGTTGCTATTGAAAGCAGCATCCCGTTCGTTCACTTTTTTGATGGTTTCCGTTCCTCACACGAAATCCAAAAAATTGCCGTCATCGATTATGATGACATGGCCAAACTGACAAACTTTGAGGCCGTGGCCAAATTCCGCGCTCGCGGTGCCAATCCGGAACGACCCGAACTGCGGGGTACGGCCCAGAACCCCGATATTTATTTTCAGGGCCGCGAAGCATCCAATTCTTACTATCTCAAGCTACCGGGCATTGTCAGCGATTATATGAAAAAAGTCAGCGCGTTGACCGGCCGGCAATACAACCTTTTTGATTACGTGGGAGATCCTGAGGCGGAGCGCATCATCATCTCCATGGGATCTTCATGCGAAACCATCGAGGAGGTCATCAATTATCTGCTGGCCCAGGGTGAAAAGGTGGGCCTTGTCAAAGTGCGTCTGTACCGGCCGTTTTCAAGTGAACACCTTTTTGGCGCCATTCCCCAAAGCGCCAAAGTCATAACGGCGCTGGATCGTACCAAAGAACCCGGTGCCCTTGGCGAACCGCTCTATCAGGACATTTGCACCGCTTATCTGGATCGTGCCCAAAAACCTGCGATTTTAGGCGGTCGTTATGGTTTAGGATCCAAAGAGTTTAACCCGGCCATGGTCCTGGCAGTTTATGAAAACATGAAGGCAGCCAGCCCCAAAAACCAATTCACAGTGGGAATTGTCGATGATGTCACCGGCACCTCGCTGGATGTTGGAGAGAGCCTGGATGTAACCCCGGAAGGCACCGTTCAGTGCAAGTTCTGGGGTCTTGGCGCCGAT
>JASFGM010000337.1:0-4536 GCA_050123755.1 Desulfobacterales bacterium | reverse complement strand
CAGCCTTATAGCTTCCTAGCCTATCCGCCTTTTTTATACCCTGACACCTGACACCCGAAACCTGAAACCTAAAATAAGACCGTGTTTTATAAATTATTTGCGGGAAATAACACTAGACCCTCTTTCAAATTAAGAATGGGCTTAATGCCTGTCAATTTTTTATTGACTTCTAGTTGACAAAAAATAACTATCTGAAATCTAAATTATGTTTGAGACGATTTTTTTCTCCCGGAATTAATTCGTTTCAAGACGCTCAAAGATCATTTAACCGCTCACCCAAGTCAATGAGGACAGGATGATGGCCGCTGATCTAAAAGGCAAAACAGCGCTGGTGACCGGCTCGGGGAAAAAGGCCGGGATCGGCTATGGGATTGTTCGGAAACTGGCAGAATCTGGGGCCAATGTGATCATCGCCGATCTGGTGGGAAAAGAAACCCGACAGAATGAACCGCTTATCGATGACATGGTTGCAATGACCCGCCTTGCAAAAGATCTGGAAAAGGCATTTAAGATCAAGGCGATTGCCGTTGAGTTGGATGTGACCCATGCGGGGTCGATTGAGCAGATGGTCGTAGCGGTACAAAATCTGTTCGGCTGCATCCACATCTTATGCAACAACGCCGGTACCGTCTTTGGGGTACCCAATGCGGTTCATACTTACGATGAAGACGCTTGGATGAAAACCATCGACGTGAACCTGCATGGCGTATTCCGGGTCTCCAAAGCCATGGTGCCCTTGATGACCGATAGCGGTGGTTGCATTATTAATGTCGCCTCCCGGGCCGCAAAGGTGCCGCCGTTGTTTAACGGTGCCTATGCCGTGGCCAAGGCAGGGGTTGTCATGCTGACAAAAGTCATGGCCAAAGAGCTGGCCGGCGCCGGAATCCGGGTCAATGCCATCTGTCCGGGGGTCATTCAGACTGATTTTACCGACTGGCGTTTTAAGCTGGAGGCCGATATTTTGGGTTCGACCGTTGAAGCGCGCCAAGCGGAAATGCTTAAAAGCATTCCCATGGGCCGCCTGGGGGCCGCCGCTGAAGTTGCAGATCTGGTGGTTTTTCTGGCCTCGGATCGATCTGCATACATCACCGGCCAGGCCATCAATATTACCGGCGGACAGCTCATGGAAATTTGATCTACGATCAAATTTAGTTAAATCATATTATCTCTGTTAAAAAGCACAACAAGAATTAGGTTTAAATCTTCGTGGCTGGAAGCCACTCCCACAAATGCAACGATTTTCTCAGAGTGGGAGCGGCGTCCCCGCCGCGAGAAGCAACGGAGGAGGATATGCAATGGACATGGTATCGGGTGGGCAGTTGGCTGCAGAAGCGCTGGTTCAAAAAGAAGTTGAAACTATTTTCACACTGAGCGGCGGCCATATTACGCCGATTTATCAATATCTGGAAAATACGCCGATTACCCTGTTTGATACCCGTCATGAACAGGCGGCCGTGTTTATGGCTGAAGCCTGGGGCCGGATGACTCGTAAACCCGGCGTGGCGATGGTTACGGCAGGGCCGGGGTTTACAAATGCGCTTACGGCGGTCGCCAACGCCCGCTTTGCAAATACACCGCTGGTGCTTATTTCCGGGTGTGTTGGAATCAATTGTATCGAGAAATTGGATTTACAGGATATGCGTCAGCGACCGGTTATCGAGCCGATGGTGAAAAAGGCGCTGATCTGTCACAAGCCGGAACGGATTCCGGAATTTATTGATTTTGCATTCCGCACAGCCGGCAGCGGACGTCCCGGGCCGGTGTATCTGGAACTGCCGGTTGATGTCCTGAATACGACGGTCAGCCCCGACGGTATCAAAACGCCGCACACCGTTATTGAATCTCATCCGGTAGATCTGGATAAAGTTGAGCAGATTCTGGCGATGCTCGAAAAAGCGACCCAACCGGTTATTATCGCCGGAAGCGGCGCGTGGTATGCTGATGGCGGCAGCGAACTGGTGGAATTTGTTGAAAACACAGGAATCCCTGTGTTCACTTCCGCGCTGGGACGGGGGGTCATCTCCGACACGCATCCATTATGTTTTGAATCTTCACTTGCCATCAGACCCGGTGCGGCGCTGGTTGCCAATACCGGGGCTGATCTGGTGCTGTTTCTGGGCGCCCGGATGAGTCTGTACTACCTGTTTGGAGATCTCTTTAATGCAGAAGCAAAAATTATTCAGGTGGATATTGAACCTGAAGAAATCGGTCGAAACCGATCGGTGGATCTTGCGGTCGTCAGCGATGTCAGGGAATTGTTAAAGGCCGGCAACCGTCTCATTCGGGGGAAAAAAATGAGAGAGGCACTTCGTAAACAATTTGCCGGCTGGGTATCGGCCCTCGAACAGGCTGATGAAGAGGGCAAGGCGCCCGCGAAGTCTGATTGGCAAAGTGAAAATATTCCCATTCATCCATTGCGGCTCGCTTATGAAATTAACCAGTTTATGAACCGTGAAGGCGATATTGTGGTTGCCGACGGCGGAGATACGCAAGTCTGGATGGGAATTACCCGGACCGTTCAAAATTCCGGTCGCTATCTGGATGCTGGCCTTTACGGCTGCTTGGGGGTGGGCATACCCTATGCCAATGCTGCCAAACTGCGATACCCGGACCAGCGGGTCTGTTTAATTATCGGAGACGGCTCTGTTGGATTTAATTTTATGGAGTTTGAGACGGCCTTGCGCAAAAACCTGCCTATTGTCATGGTCATCAGCAATGACCTCGGATGGGGTATGATTCGCCACAGCCAGGAGTTGCGCATCGGTCATGCCATTGAAAACGGAACCTACATTGGAAAAGTCGATTACCATAAATTGATTGAAGCGCTGGGGGGAAAAGGACTGTATGTGGAAGATTCTGCAGATATTAAGCCGGCCCTGCAGGAAGCATTTGCAGCCGGCGTTGCCGCCTGCATCAATGTGATGACAGATCCCACCACTGTTAGTCCGGGAAGCGTCGCCCTGGCAAATTTGGGAGGATACACGGCTCAAGCCCGGTAAACGGTGCGATCATCCGGCTTGACCTGAACCTGACAATCATTAAAAAATAGGGGGCATGGGATGGACCTGGCGGCGATCGATCAGGTGCGACTGAACTTTAATCCCCAGGGGTTGTTTATCATCAACGCAGCCATCGGTTTGATGATGCTGGGGGTGGCGCTGGAATTGAAACCGGACGATTTTAAGCGCATCCTTGTTACTCCCAAAGCACCGGTTATCGGCCTGATTGCCCAGTTTGTAATGTTGCCCGCTTTCACGTTTCTGCTGACGCTGATCATCAACCCACCGGCATCCATTGCGCTGGGCATGATCCTGGTGGCCGCCTGCCCGGGCGGCAACCTCTCCAACATCATGACCTATCTGGCGCGCGGCAACTGTGCCATTTCGGTGAGCATGACGGCGGTCTCCACGGTGGCGGCTATTGTGATGACGCCGTTGAATTTAGCGCTGTGGGGCAGCCTGAATCCCCATACCGCCGCCATCCTAAGAAAGGTCAGCCTCAGCCCCCTGGATGTTTTTATCACCGTCTTTGTCATTCTGGGGGTTCCGCTGTGCATTGGCCTGCTGATTTCCCGGTCATTTCCGGCGCTGGCGGCAAAGGTCCGAAAACCGTTTAAAATATTTTCGCTGGTGTTTTTTATCGGTATTGTCGCGGCGGCGCTGGGAATCAACTGGCAAAATTTTTTAAATTATGTCGGCCTGGTATTTATCGGTGTGCTGATTCATAATGCGCTGGCCCTCAACCTGGGATACTGGTCGGGGCGCCTTTGCGGACTGCGCGAGCCCGATAACCGGGCGGTCTCCATCGAAGTCGGCATTCAAAATTCCGGTCTGGGGTTGGTCCTGGTATTTAACTTTTTTGACGGCCTTGGTGGAATGGCGATTCTGGTGGCCTGGTGGGGGATCTGGCATATCATCGCCGGCCTGGCCGCCGCATTTATTTTTTCGCGGCGGCCGTTGCCGGCCGATTTTCAACCGGAGACGGAAAGGATATCTCCCTAGTATCGTGTCCTACAACTAATTTGTAAAATACGGGTTGAGTTTATCAATCTTTTCTTTCAACATTACAGGTTTCGGGTGTCAGGTGTCAGGATAACGAAGCTGTTGACGTGCGGATTATCTGATTTGGCATTCTGTCATCTGTTTGCTGACACCTGAAACCAAAGACATTATGAGATAGGTTCTAATCGGCGGTAGACATTAATGGCATCCAATGATTTAAAAAATAAAATCGCCGTGGTCACCGGTGCGGCCAGTGGCATCGGGGCGGCCATCAGCAAAACATTTGCTGCCGAAGGTGCCAAGCTCGGGCTGCTCGATATTGATGAAGCCGCAGTAAAAGCGGCCGCAGATGATATGGTTGCCGATGGCATGGATGCCATCGGAATTGGCTGTGATGTTGCCCGGGAGATGGAATCTGAGGCGGCAATTCATTCAATCATTGCGCACTACGGCGGGATAGATGTCCTGGTCAACAATGCCGGCATCACCCAGCGAAGCGCTTTTGTCGATACGAAAGTGGCGGTCTATCGTCAGG
>JASFGM010000336.1:0-4537 GCA_050123755.1 Desulfobacterales bacterium | reverse complement strand
AAGCTTATAGATTCGCCCCTCCTATTTTCTCAATGCTGCATTTTTAGGGCCACTGGTTTGACACCAGATTTAATAATGCGGTAGTCTTCAGATATCCATATAGTATCTGCAATATTTTGAGAAAATTTGATAGTTGGGTTTCTCTCAATGTATCAGTAATCGGTTGATAGGTGGATGAGGAGGAAAAATTATGCTAACGGGTATCGAACTAAAAGAAAAAGTGAAAGCTATGGGTGCAGACTTGGTAGGTCTGGCAGACGCTCAGTCACCTCTACTATATGAGCACGATGAAAAACCGGACGAGCTTCTGCCAGGGGCACGTTCACTGATCAGCATTGCTGTCGCCTTGAATAGATCTGCTGTATGCTCCGACAACCTCCGCTTGAACCGCTATGATACGATGTGCGTTTATGAACGCCTTAATCAGATATGCATGGAGACCGTTCGAACACTTGCCGGTGAAGGTGCTAAAGCTGTCAGCATATCTCCTTATTTCCCGGTGGACATGGGTCCGGAGTCAAAGGGCCTGAAGGGTGACATCAACCATAAAACAGTGGCGGCTGTTGCAGGTTTGGGTGGCATTGGATTGAGCAAATTGTTGGTCACGCCAGAATTTGGTCCGCTGGTCCGTTTAGGAACGATTATTACGGATGCATCCCTGAGTGTCGACCAACCTTTGGATGAAACCCCCTGCGAACGATGCGAATCTTGCCGAAATGCCTGTCCAGCAGAAGCTATCCAAGAAGATGGCACACTTAATTATCGTGCCTGTAGTTCCTATACCTTAAGTAATGCGCTGCCGGGAATCATCGGAATTGCAAGAAAGCTGATAGGCGCTGATGAAAAAGCGGTCAAAGACGTCGTCTACAGCCCTCATTTTTGGGAAATTTGGCAGGCGACCACTTCTGGCTCTATTTATAGCTGTTCTGAATGTATGGCATCCTGTCCAATTGGTTCAAATTGAGTGTATATAGCATATCATATAGGTTTCTTTGTGAAGAATTCAGCCAGCACCTTACGAATAAATATACCTCCAACAAAGTACAACTATCAGAAGGCCCAAATTCTTGCGATATCCGGTTGGTATCTGTAATAATTTGATTTAATGTGATAGTTGGTAGTTTCTCAATGTATCTTTACTCGAGTGATATTTGGTTTTATATCAAGTAGTCCAAGCTTTGGTTCGGTAAAATTTCCTTCGATTTAAACCTAATCTACAAAATCCCAAAATTTCATATTGCGTCAGCACATCAAACAAATTTTTAGTTCCTCCAATTTCCAGCTTCAGGCACCTATGACACCCGCGCCAAGAAAAGTCCAGATCGTTGGGATTGGAGGTAAGCCCATGAAATTCAGGGATGCTTCGGATGAAGCAAAACAGCTTGGCAATTTTCTGAGGATTTGTAGTCGAATAATTGCTTTTGAAATCTTGCATTATATTCAGATTGGCCTAATTCAGCTTCTTTAAAGCTTTTTGAAATCGAGGTTGATCGCGAATCGGATCGAGATCTATATCATTTTCAGCCCATTCCCGCGAAGCAAAGCCTAATTGGATAGCTATCTCAAAACAGTCGAGCGCCTGTTCGATCTTGCCCGCGAGCGAGTAAATGCAGGCCCCGTTATACTGCACTATGGGTTCGTCAGGGTCAATCGCCAGGGCACGTTTGCCCCAGTTGATTGCTTTCTCCATCTCACCGAGACGAATGAGCATGGTGCCACCCAGACTCAGAGCGCGCACATCGTCCGGGTTGAGCCGGAGATGCTTCTCGACAAGCTCCATAGCGCGGTGCATTGCGGTTTCGGCCTCCGAGGAAAGGTTCTGTTGTTTGTACGCAGAAACAAGAAAGACAGTGGCTTGGTAGTCTTCAGGTCGCACTTCACCCGCCTTTTCAAGCAATAATGCCGCCTTTTCTGTCTTGCCCTGCAGCAAGCAGGTTCGTGCATAGAAATAATACGCTTCGTACAGTTTGGGATTGAGCTTGATAGCCCTTTCAAATTCCTTTTCGGCTTCATCGTACTGCATGCTGAGAGATACGGCGTGCCCCCGCGCGGCGTGTGCTTCGGCGAGTTCCGGATCGAGTTCGATCGCCCTTTTACTGGCCGCCAAAGACCGCTCGATGTTTTCTTTTTTCTTTTCGACATACGCGAAGAGGAAAGAGTAGCAATCCGCCAGTCCGGCATAGGCGAGCGCATAATCCAGGTCTTTCTTGATGGCTCGGGTGAACATTTCGGATGCGTACTTGACGTTTTTGGTCGTCCCGTGGTGAAAGAACTCACGGCCCCTCAGGTAGAAATCATATGCCTGAACGTCCTGAGTTTTTACCTTTCCCAGGGCGCGTTTTTCTCTCTTGCTTAGTTTTATCTTTAAGGCCCGAACTATATTCTTTGCGATTTCTTCCTGAATCGCAAACACGTCATCCAATTCTCGATCATAGCGCTCTGACCAGAGGTGATAGCCGTCGGCTACATTTATTAGCTGGGCTGTGATACGCAAACGATTTCCTGCTTTCCTGACACTTCCTTCGACGATGGTATCGGCTTCTAATTTCATGCCGATTTCACGAATATCTTGATTCTTATCCTTGAATGCGAAACTTGAAGTTCTGGCTACAACATGTAAATCTTCTAAACGTGTCAGGTCGTTAAGGATATCCTCCGAGATGCCGTCGCAGAAGTACTCCTGCTCTTTATCAGCACTCATATTTGTGAAAGGCAATACCGCGATAGAGGGTTTATCAGGCAATTTGACTTCTTTGTTTCGCCCGGGAAAAGCGGTTTTGACATTCATCTTTATTTGGTATACGCGCACCGGCTCTCGTATATTTTTAACGCATTGCTCTCCCAGATAATTACAATCTAATGAAAGTTTATTTTTTATATGTTCATAGACAGTTCCCGAGATACAGATGCCTCCGCCCTCAGCAAGGCCTTCCAAACGAGCCGCGATATTGAGTCCTTCTCCGTAAATCTTGTCCCCGTCAACGATAACATCTCCAAGATTTATCCCAATTCGAAATTCCATTTTGCGGTTTTCGGGTAATTCATCGTTCCGAATTTTAAGCGCTTCTTGAATTTTTTGAGCACATTCTACCGCATCTACAACGCTAGCGAATTCGGCCAGAATATTGTCACCCTGGGAATCAACAACTCGGCCACGGTATTGCTGGATAAACGTAGTCATGATTTCTCGATAGGTCTTAATAGTTTGGACGGTTGAGGACTCATCATCTTGCATGAGGCGGCTATACCCTTTAACATCCGCGCTAAGGATTGCGCTGAGTTTGCGTTTGGCTCGCTCTTCAGTCATGGGTGACCCCCCATTATTTTTGGCGATTAATACAAAGGATAGATCAGAAAAATTTATAGCTTAAGAAATGTGCAGTAGGACTTGAATCGGTTCCACTTGAAAAGTGTATTCGGACAGCTGGCGGAGGAGTTTCAGATTAATTAAATTATATATATCAACAAATTATATTGGGTCAAACATATTTTAAAGGATTGGCTAAAGGATAGCATACCACTATATCCGGTGGTCAGATAAAATTAGCGCAAATTGATTATATTTAACATATCCCAGCAAGTTTTTGGATGGCAAAATTTGGGGTTACCCCAACAAAACACAACTATCAGTAGGTCTGAAAAACTGTGATATCTGTTTTATATCCCAATATCGGAGGGTGAATCCGAGCCTGTGGATTCGCCCTTTTTATTATCCTAAAGCCGCATTTTCCGGGCCTTCAATTTGACACCGGATGAAAAAATGCGATATGTTGCATATATCCATTTAGTATCTGCAAAAATCACATTATTTTTAAAAGTCCAGATTATCTCAATTTATCACAACTTGGTGTATGGCTGTTATATGTCTGAATAAGCATGTGTGAACTGCCATTTATCATGTATGGCGACATCTAAAATGGATATTCAGTGGGCTATGACGAAAAAACCGATCGTATGAATTGGAATGATGAGTTTAGTTGGCTTGTTATTTCTTTTACTTCGGGTTTATTGCTTTCATTTTTATTTATATATTTTGATAGATTTCCTGAAGCAGCTAATATTGCCATTTATGCAATTTGTTGCGTTGGTTTTTATCTCCTTAGTATCCTGGTAAGAATACACAACCATAGAGGGAAGCTGTTGAGCGGAAAAACTGGAGTTAAAGAGATATATCTGAAATATATTGTTCCATTAATAGGATTCGGAATCGGCTTTGCCATTCTAATTTGTAAATAAGGAGATATGGCTTTAGAGTGCATATCTGTAAAATTGCGAT
Source organism: Desulfobacterales bacterium (assembly GCA_050123755.1). Taxonomy (GTDB): domain Bacteria; phylum Desulfobacterota; class Desulfobacteria; order Desulfobacterales; family JAHEIW01; genus JAHEIW01. The sequence goes on along the minus strand of JASFGM010000336.1, from coordinate 261 downwards.
ATTTGTGTTTCTCTCAATATATCTCTACTTAGTAACAAACTGCGGTAATCGTAAAGAAAGAAATGTATAAGCACTTGTTATAAAAAAATCGACGCTATTTGTGATGAACAAAATACTTCAAAACATAATTACTGCAATTATTTTATCTCTCGCACTTTTAATCATGGGATTGGCAATTTGGTACTTTATGAAAGAATCGAAAACATCATTACAGGATATTCTGTTTTATGTAGGCGCAGTTCCAGTAGTAATATTTTCAAT
>JASFGM010000335.1:0-4545 GCA_050123755.1 Desulfobacterales bacterium | reverse complement strand
GTCCCGCAGCTCAATTTGCATGTTGGATTGGTGCTTTTAATTAATACCGCTTTTCATAATAATGTTCCGAATTGCGGCATAATCGGTTGTAGGGTTGTAGAAAAAACGTTTCGGTACCGCAAGGTTTTTTGACAACCACTATAAATTTGCGTGTTGAACCTAAATAAACTTACGCGACCGCAAAAGTAAATCGGTTTTAAGTACAATGGCGTGTTGAGGTGATGCAGCGATGGCGTATTGAAAAGACAAAGTGCAGGAGGCTTCCAGCGTGCCTCCTGCACCTTAGCATTTAATCATCAATTTTCTATATTGAGCATCACTTTGCGGAGCTTTGACCGTCAATACCCTGCAGCAATTGTTTCATGTACCACACCTGCTTATCGGATGCCGATTGACCGGCTTTGACAAACGGAGTGCCGTCCTGATAGTTCAGTGGCCCTTTGAACAGATTGATTTTGCCTGAGCCCAGGGCCTTGATAAAACCGTCCAGTTCCTTTTTTGCTGAAGCCGACAGCGCAGCGCCGGCAACAAATCCAACGTTGCTGGTATCGGGATTATTGATATCTTTCCAGTCCGGTTCCAGCCAGATCCACTTTGGCTTCCATTTTCCCGAAAAAGCCTCCTTCACAAAGTCCACATAACTCGGTCCCCAGTTAAAATAGGGCACGCCGAGGCACACCTCGGAAGCGCCTTCACAGGCGCCGATATAGTCATACGGAATGGCCCATACCTCTTTGCCTTCCTGTTTTTTCTGTTTGGCCACGACAACTGCTTCAGTGGTGTCAATACCGGAGATAAGCACATCATAACCGGTGTTAAAAAAGTTCTGGGCTACCTGGGTCGGATCCGCTGTCACCCCCGGGATGTTGAACCAGAAGCCGATCCAGGTTACCTGAAATTTCAACGCCTTGGGATCTTTCTTAAGCACGTTTTCCCAGGCATATTTTGCGCCCAGGTAAGCACTGGCAACCAGACGACGGGTTTCTTCGTTGATAAGCGGTCCCAAATAGCCTATTTTTCCGGTTTTGGTGGTGAGTGCAGCCGCAAAACCGGCCATCATTTTGCCGTATTCCATGCGTCCCATTAAGTTGCTCAAATTCTTCGGGGCCTTGCCGGTCAGCACGTCGTCGCCGGAAATATGAAGAAATTGAATTTTCGGATGCATTGTCGCTGCTTCGCGCGTTCCGTCTTTCATATCATCGGAATTGGCAATGATCAGTTTCGCTCCCTTTTCCACCATGTCGTCAACCAGCTGCGGAATGGTGACACCGGGACGATCGGCCGGGTTGACCTTATCGATGTAAATCATTTTGGTGCCCGGAACCATCTTCTCTACATATTTACCGCCCTCAAAATGAGCCTGGCTCCAGCCATGGTCATTATAAGGGCCAACAAGAAGCAACCCGAAGATGTTGGTCTTTTCGGCTGCCATTACCGAACCATTTGCCGCGAAGATGAAGGCAAAAACGAGACAAATGATTGCGAATCCATAAATCGTTTTTTTAATCATGGTTTTTCCTCCTTAGTAAAATGAAATGAGAAAGACGCTATTATTGTTGGCGGCATAAATGATATAATTCCTTAAAGATGCAATCTTGCGAAACCAATGGGATCCGGTCTCCTGTCTCGAATGCGAGCCCATCCCGTGATAGACAATAATAATAATATAAATAGCCTCAAGAGGATCACAAAGGTTCTATCTTTATAAATAAAAATATGGCCTAAGGTCAAGTCAGAATTCTCAAATTTCATTAATTTTTTTTATAAAAATTTCAGGGGGTTATAAACTGTAAAGTGCTGTCAATTCATTTTCTGAATAATATTAATAACAAAGGCAACATCATATTTTGACACTTCCTTGATATTTTCCGGCTGTTTGCTGCTTTTCAGCGCAAATTTCACGTGAAACAACCGGATAATTTTTATTGACATACTCAGTGATGTATGCGCTACTCAACCTCTTCAGATCCTTCCTGATTGGTCTACTTTCGCAGGGAAAAACGCTCTCTTAGACTTCATGGCGGTATAATTTTGTGCTTTTGTACGCTTTTACTTCGGTAAGCGATTACCAAGGAGGCATAAATTGATTGGTATTGAGAACATAACCAACAATAACGGATGGGCCATGGCGGCGGTGGGCGCCTCGATCGTGTTCCTGGGCCTGGTTGTATTGTCTTTTGTTATTTCCCAGATCCACAGGCTCCTTAAGCTATGGGAAGAAAGAGAAAAATATCTGGACCGATTTAAAAAACCGGCCCGGGCTGTTGCAGAAGAAGAATTCGATGCTCCGATTTATAAAGAACGCCGTCTTCCGGCTCTGGACGAGCTTGTCAATACTTACAGACCCCTGGTTGAAAAGTTGCAGGAACCGTTTAAACTTTCACAACTATTTGAAATTGCAAATAAAAATGGCATTCCCCATCCTCATTTATCGATCCAACGGCTGCAAGAGGGGGACATACTGGTTGCCCAGGGGGATGGCATGTTCGCCTGGAATAACTTAAAAGCAAATGAAGGCTTAAATCATGTTTGACCTTTTTTTACAGTTTTTATCAAATACCGGATATTTTTTAGCGGATTATCGCCATTACATTATGATTGTTGTGGGCAGTACCTTTCTCTATCTCGGAACTGCTAAGAAATACGAGCCTCTGCTGCTGGTTCCCATCGGCTTTGGCATTTTAGTCGGAAATATTCCTTTTTTTAAAGGCTTTGGAATCGGCATTTATGAGTCAAACAGCGTTTTGCACTATCTCTACTTTGGCGTTACGACCGGCGTCTACCCTTCGATTGTCTTTCTGGGTTTAGGCGCCATGACCGATTTTTCGTCCTTATTGGCCCAGCCGAAATTAATGCTTTTGGGTGCGGCAGCCCAGATGGGAATTTATTTTACCCTGCTGGGGGCCTTGTTTTTCGGGTTTGCGCCCAAAGAAGCGGCCTCAATTGCCATCATCGGCGGGGCTGACGGCCCGACATCCATTTTTTTAACCGCAAAACTTGCGCCGCATCTCATCGGACCCATTGCAATTGCGGCCTATTCTTACATGGCGTTAATACCCGTTATTCAGCCGCCGATCATGCTGCTGCTGACCACCAAAAAAGAGCGGCTTATCAAAATGCCGCCTTCCAGGAAAGTTTCCAAAAAAGAACTATTGATATTTCCGGTGGCGGGCGTTTTGCTGTGTTGCTTTCTGGCACCGACAGCACTGCCGCTTTTAGGTATGCTGTTTTTAGGAAATTTCTTAAAAGAATGCGGTGTTGTGAATCGTCTGGCCAAAACAGCCCAATCCGCCATCATCGATACGGCTACGATATTCCTTGGTTTTACAGTGGGCTGCAGCACCCAGGCCGATGTATTCCTGACCCCCAAAGCGCTGGGCATATTTTTTCTGGGAGCTGTTGCATTTTCAATTGCGACTGCATCCGGTTTAATTTTTGCCAAAATTATGAATCTGTTTTTGAAAGAAAAAATTAATCCGTTGCTGGGTGCCGCAGGGGTTTCGGCCGTACCCGGCTCTGCGCGTGAAGTGCATTTGATGGGTTTGAAAGAGGACCCGACCAATTTCTTGCTGATGCATGGAATGGCGTGCAACTCATCGGGGGTTATCGGCTCGGCCATCTGTGCCGGAATTCTGTGGAGTTTCTTTATTTGATCGACTTACCTGCAATTTCACCGCAGAGACGCAGAGTACGCAGAGCATATTTAAAGTTAACGCTGCGATCTCTGCGCCTCTGCGGTGAGACCAAAATCATCTTACTGCTGCACCGGGACCTCTTTGACACAGCGAAAACCCAGCCAGTGAGCACCGCCGACGGTGTCTTCCGGCGTCCAGCGGCACGTCGCCCTAACAAAAGTGGCGGAACCCAAAAAACAGCCGCCTCGCATGGGCAGGCTTTCTTCCAGCCATCGCCCTTCACACATCTCCCAGACGTTGCCGCACATATCATAGCAGCCATAGGGGCTAATCCCGCGGTCGAAGAATCCAATATCGGAGGTATGCTCGAGACCGTAGTCCTTTGAATTACAATGATCGGGCAAAAACTCCTGCCCCCAGGACCACCAGCGGCCGTCCGTCCCGCGGGCTGCCTTTTCCCATTGGTCCTCGCTGGGAATCGACTTGTCTGACCAGCGGGCGTAAGCACGTGCATCGTCCCATCCCACAAACACCACCGGCTTCATGGGCTGTCCCCACAGCGGATGTTTTAAGAGAACCGGCTCGCGGTGGCCGGTTTCACCAATAAATTTTTGGTATTGATAGTTGGTAACCGGATAACGATCGATATAAAAACCTGCCAGATAGACCGTCCGGCCGGAAACTTCAGTAGCAAATATAGGATTTTGGGTCTTGTCCAACAGGAATATGTGGGCCAATTCTTCTTCGGTGATTCCGCGGGTAAACTCCCCGGGCGGAACAAATACCATTTCAGCGCCATCAACAGGAGAAACGAGGGTCTCAGGAAAAGGGCCGGGGCCCAGCATTTGGGTTATGTTCCACGGAGGGTTCATATTAAAGCTTGGTATTGGGCAATGGGTATTCGGTATTG
>JASFGM010000334.1:0-4546 GCA_050123755.1 Desulfobacterales bacterium | reverse complement strand
AAAATGGGTGCCGGACCCTATATTAAGAAGCCGTATTTACTGGAAAGGTTGGGCCGCGCGATAAAAACAGAGTTGGCGAAATAAAAACTATCCGTAAAATCCCAAATCTCAAACACCCAATTTCAAAGATAATTCGTTTTATTTTAAGTGTGAGGCCCCTGGCTTCTGGCTTCTCGCTTCTGGCCGACCTAGAGACAATCAGCCAGTGACAAGAGGCCAGCAGCAAGCAGCCAGTGGCCAGAAACCTGTAATAAACGCAACTGGACTTAAATATGTAACATTAGGTTTGCAAAATTTGGGGGGAGTGTGAAACTAGGCGGGAACATCCCGCAGCATATGGTATAATGATTTCGGATAAAGAAAAGTAAATTCATAGCGGGCAAAACTGATGACATCTTTATCCCTTAGCTGGGTGGGCTTTTTGCCCAATCGTGATCCGTTTAACTTGGTGCCATTGGTAGAACCGGCGTCTCGAATGTAATAGGCTCCATCCTCAATATCAATAATGGCATGGCGTTTGGAAATGGCATAGTCCGGCATAATCATATCGTTGCCGTTGATGCGTCCAACATAAAAAGCGCCGCGCGGCGTTGCCGGATATTCGCCTTTAATCATTGGGTAAATCGCGTGTTTTAAGCTTTCGGAAGCTGAAATTGAAGTACCTTGAGTCCTAGATGGTTCAAAAATTTGAGTCGTGTTAAGGGTATCACTGCCCGTCCCGGCACTGGATATGATACCCGACTTAATCGCAGAACCGACGAGCACAGGGCGTCGAACAAATTGAGCGAACGTTTCGAGTTCATGTTCCTGGGCCAATTTACGCAAGGATGCCAGACTTACCCTTCCGGAGGCACTTAACATTTTGGCAATCTCGCCGAGGGATTTGACTCTCGCGGAGTTTCCCGATGACACCGTCGAGGGGCTCTGATTATTTTTTTGCTTTTTAAAACGGGCGAATGTTTTCCCCAGCATGTTGCGCTCCTCTATAAGGACTCGATCCCCAACCATAAAATGATAAAATCATTAAGTTATTACAGTATATTATGTCAGAAAGACCTCCAAAAGTCAAGAATGGATCAAAGTGCTAAAAATTACAGGGTCTTAGATAAGTACCGGTAATAATGATTTTAACAATCGAGATGCATTCCGATTAAACCAACCCATTTATCCATTATTCCAATACGCTGAATCTGCTCAGCAATGCGTATTGACCTTTTTTACCGGAAAATGCACAAAAAAGACGACTCAGTTGCTAACTTATATATCGGCCATTGAGGAGAAAAATTTAGGTTGTTTAAACAGATTTGATTGACTCTGATCGCACAGCTTTATAAGATGTGTAGCCGCTATGAAATTATTTCTAAACATTACGTTAGTCCTCATCACGCTTTTTGCCTGCTTTGCTGAAAACGTCTACCTTGCCTTTCGTCCCCCCAAACCCGAAAGCAAAATAATGCTCACGATAAGAGCCCGCCAATCCTTCACCTTTGATCAGAAAAAAGCACTGAGTTCAAAAAGAATGCAAGCCTTTTCGGAGTATGTCCCGGTATTTAACTATGTTCCCGCAAAGATTGAAGCATCCAAGGAAAAAATGGAGGCGCTGATCAAAGACTTTTTATCATTTCGGGCCCAAAGGAAAAAAAGAATCGATGACTTTAGAACGATTATCCATTCGCAAGTCGGTGTGGAAATTTCCAGAGAAACTCTGGCCAAAGTGCTTCGGTATCGGGATCTCAAAAAACTGCTGGAGGGAATTTTAACCATTCAAGAAACCATCCTTCAGAACAATATTTTGCCCGGCCCCCAACATGTGAAGGGGAAAAAAACCATTGAGATCCATGACCCCGCACGCACAGCCCCGGTGATTACCCCCATTGATGAATTGATATCCCTGGAGAAGGCCCGCTTCTCGATGCAACAAAAGGTCCAGCGGCTCTTTTGGCAGGTGGATAACTCGATATTGGATCCCGTTCTCAAGATCTGCCAGGCGACCCTGCTGCCAAACTTAGAATTCGACAATAAAGAAAACGCCAGGCGACTGGACAAAATTAAACGCCAATATCCGATTCAGTCCCTTCGCTTTGAGGCGGGTGATATTTTAATACCGCTTCGAAAGCAGTTAAATGAACAGGACGTGTTGTTGCTAAACGCCTTTCAAAAACAGCAACTTAAGGAGATCTATCGTAACATACCGTGGAGCCTGTTTACCGTTTTGTTTATGGTCATGTTTTATAATGTATTCCTTTCAAAGGTGCTGGCAACAGGATCGCGCAAAGCACCGCCGCAACGTCCGCTGCTTTCATTGCTGCTTTTGTGTGTATTAATTTTAAAAGGCTGCCTCCTGCTCACCCCGTTGCCGCTCTATGCCATGCCCTTCGCTTTTTTGCCTTTGCTGGTAATCTCATTAAACCATGGAAAACTTGCGGCCACCGGCACCGCTGTTGTGGGAACCATTCTGGTCAGCTTATTTGCCGGACCCCAGTACCTCATTATGCTCTATTTTATTTTCGGCGGACTGACCGCCGTTCTGGTATCCGCCAATATCCAGAAGCGCTGGCACATTATCTTACCTTCTCTGAGCGTGGGTCTGGTCAACAGCATCAGTGTGCTGGCCTTCAATTTGAACTGGCAAGCCGCTTTTCCGGCGGCTTCTCGTATGCCGAACATCAGCTCACTTCTGACGCAAGGGGCTATCGATGCCGCTTTGATAGAACGCCTGGGATGGGCTTTTGCCGGAGGTCTGGTTGCCGGGCCTTTGGCGCTGCTTTTATTACCGCTGCTTGAAATCAGCTGGGATACGGCCTCAACATTTAAACTCAACCGATATACAGATCTGCAACGCCCGCTGATGAAAAAACTGCTGAAAGAAGCCCCCGGCACCTATCAGCATTCCATGGCCGTCGCTTATCTGGCGCATTCGGTGGGCGAAGCCATCGGAGCCAATTCACTGCTTTTAAGGATCGGCGCTTACTACCATGACATCGGAAAGATGGAAACACCTAAAAATTTTATCGAGAATCAATACAACAGCGAAAATCCGCATGATTTATTAGATCCGTGGGAAAGCACGGAGTTGATCATCAACCATGTAAAAAATGGCGTAAAAATGGGCTTGGGTTCCAGGCTGCCCAGCGCTCTGGTGGATTTGATTCTGCAGCATCATGGGACCCAGCTCATCGAATATTTTTATGGTATCGCCGCAAAAGACCAGCCCAGGGAAGCTCTAAATAAAGCAGATTTCAGGTATCCGGGCCCCAAACCCCAGAGCAATGAAGCCGCTATTCTCATGATCGCCGATGCGACCGAGGCGGCCTCACGCTCAATGCAGGATCCCACCCGCCGTAGGCTCGATAAAATGGTCCAATTAATTGTCGGCCAAAGGATTGCTGACGGACAATTCAGCGAGTGTGACCTGACCACCCGCGACATCTCCAAAATTGTCCGTGCCCTTGGGGATGCCCTGGAAGCTTCATTTCATTCCCGGATCCGCTATCCATGGCAGGAGAAAGCAAAAACAAAAAAGAGCGCCCGCTGGACGTTTGGAAGCAGCGAAAAAGAGCCCGAAGCCCGCAGTTCCTTTAAGATGTAGTTTAGGGAGAAAGCATTAAAATAAGTGACTAAAGTTAGAAGTGATCTAAAGTGCCTAAAGTTAAGGAATTCTGCCCGTCGAGAGCCTCTGGGTCGAACGATCATTTTTAAAAAAGATGGAGCGAAGCGACACCATAACTTTAGGCACTTTAGTCACTTTAGTTCACTTTAGTTCATTTGCAAGGAGTATGGATGGCATATAGTCTCCTGGAAGGCAACGAAGCAATCGCCCGCGGCGCCATTGCTGCCGGTTGCCGTTTTTTTGCGGGCTATCCCATCACACCGGCAACCACCATCTATCACAGCATGCTCAACCTGCTTCCCTCCGTTGGCGGCATTTGCCTTCAGGGCGAAGATGAAATCGCTTCTATTGGATTTTGCCTGGGGGCATCCATGGCCGGCATGAAGGTAATGACCGCCACCTCGGGACCGGGAATCAGCCTGTACAGTGAAAACATATCATTTGCGGTGGGCAGTGAAATACCGATTGTGATTGTTGATGTACAGCGCTTGGGGCCTTCTACCGGATCGGCCACCCGGGGGGCCGACGGCGATATTAACTTTTTACGCTGGGGAAGCAGCGGGGGTCTGCCGGTCATTGTTTTAGCACCGGTAGATGTGAATGACTGCTTTGCCTTGACCATTCAGGCCTTTAATCTGGCTGAAAGATTTCGCTGTCCGGTATTTATTGCTTCCAATAAGGAAATTGGAATGACCCGGGAAAGCATCGATTTGGACGGAGTAGACGTTCCCGACATTATTACACGAACCCCGGCGCCATCCCAACAGCCGTTTCGGCCCTTTCAGGCCGACACGGCCCAGGCGGTCCCGGGCTTTCTTCCAATCGGCGATCGCGTATTGGTTCGACAGACCTCTTCGACCCATGGCCCGGATGGATATATCACCACCGATTCCGATGAAATTGGGCGCAGCCAGCAGCGCTTAAAAGCGAAGCTGT
>JASFGM010000333.1:0-4559 GCA_050123755.1 Desulfobacterales bacterium | reverse complement strand
CAGACTGAGCTGGACCGCCTTAAGGCCAAAGGCGTGAAACTAATTAACGAGAAACCGTATCGCAATGCCCATCAGGAGCTGGTTGCTTTTATACATCCCAAAAGCACATTCGGGGTGTTGATCGAATTAATCCAGGTTGGTTAAATCGTCATTATTAGTCGTTTGGTTCTCTTCTGGAGATCCAGATCGAAAATACATTTCTAAGCAATGAAAGATTAATGCCATGGTACAGACAAAAAACTGGGAAAAAGAGCTTGAAAAGCTTCATGCCAGAGAGAAGGAAGCCCAACTGGGCGGCGGGAAAGCACGTTTGCAAAAGCTAAGGGAAAAGGGCATTTTGACCGCCCGCGAACGCATTGACTATATTCTGGATGCGGGCAGCTTTGTGGAACTCAATATGCTGGCCGAACACCAGTGCCGCGATTTCGGAATGGACCAGAAAAAATTTGCAGGCGACGGTGTCGTCACCGGCCACGGGACCATTGCCGGTCGCAAAGTCTTTATTTATTCAGAAGACGCCACTGTTTTAGGCGGATCGACCGGCAAGACCCATGGCGCCAAAATTCATTACATTCTCAAATTGGCCCGGGAGAACATGGTGCCGGTCATTTGTCTGAACGCATCCGCCGGAGCCCGTATCCAGGAAGGCATGGACAATGTCTATGGCATTACGGGCATGTTCTACCAGAATTCACTCAACTCCGGTATCGTTCCCCAAATTGCTGCAATTATGGGCGCCTGCACCGGCGGCGCGGCCTATTCGGCGGCCTTGTGTGACTTCATCGTTCAGGTGGAAAAAACATCGCATGTATTTATTACCGGACCGGCGGTTATTAAAGAAGTTACCGGAGAGGAAGTTTCGTTTGAAGAATTGGGCGGCGCCATGGTTCACAGCAGCAAGTCCGGTGTCGTTCATCTGGCAGCCAAAGATGACAGGCACTGTCTGGACCTGATCAAAGGCCTGCTGGATTATCTTCCTCAAAATAACCGGGAAAAACCGGTTGATAAATCCTGCGCAGATCCTGTTGACAGGGAGGTTCCCGAACTCATCGACATGGTTCCCATTCAAATGCGCAAGACGTATGATATGAAGCAGGTTATTCGTACGATTGTGGATGAAGGAGATTTTTTTGAAATTCATGCGGCTTTCGCCATAAATATGGTTGTCGGATTTGCACGCATGGGAGGACGGGTGGTCGGCCTGGTTGCCAACAATCCTCGTTTTATGGGGGGCTGCCTGGATATCAATTCCTCCGACAAAGCCGCCCGTTTCATTCGGACCTGCGATGCGTTCAATATCCCGATCATCTCTCTTGTTGACGTACCCGGATTCTTGCCGGGCGTCGATCAGGAGCACAGCGGCATCATTCGCCACGGGGCCAAAATGCTTTATGCCTGGACCGAGGCAACCGTGCCAAAGATTTCGTGTATACTCAGAAAAATGTATGGCGGTGCGATTCCGGCCATGGGGGTTCACCAGATCGGCTTTGACCAGGTTTTTGCTTGGCCTTCGGCGGAGATGCAAATGGTCGGAGCCGAGCCCTCCGTGAAAATCCTCTATCGCCGGGAACTTGAACAGGCTGAGGATCCGGCTGACTATCTGGAGCAAAAAATCGATGAGTATCAGGAACTTTACCTGACCCCTTATCACTCGGCGTCGCGTTCAGTTATTGATGCTGTTATTCATCCCAGGGACACCCGCAAAAAATTAATTTTGGCACTGAGTATCTTGGAAGACAAAGCTGAAACACCGAGACAATTTCGCAAACATGGAAATATACCGTTATAAACGTGCCCATATTTTTATAGGAGGCTGATATGTATCAGGATATTGTTATCGTCAGTGCTGTCCGGACACCATTTGGTCGCTACTGTGGTTCCTTAAAGGAATTTGATTACTTTAAATGATGGTGCGACGGCAATTCTTTTTATGACACGCAAAAAAGCCGAGGCCATGGACCTGGAAATTCTGGCTGAAATTGTCTCCATGAGTTCCATTGCCAGGCCGGCCGATCGTATGGGTGAAGCACCGGCCTATGCCGCTGAAAAAGCGCTGGATGCGGCGGGGCTGACGTTGGATGACATTGCCATATTAGAAATCAATGAGGCCTTTGCCGCCGTTCCGCTGATCAGCATGCTTAAGCTGTCCGATAAGGATAAACAAAAAGCCAAGAAACTGCACGCAAAAGCAAATGTTAACGGCAGCGCAATCGCCATCGGCCATCCGAACACGGCCAGTGGCGCTCGAATTATGATGAATCTGATGTATGAATTGAGACGCCGCGGAGGGGGATATGCACTGGGGGCAATTTGCGGTGGCCTGGCTCAGGCAGATGCTTGTGTTATCAAGGTATAGTCTGGCGAGGTTCATGAAATTTTAGGTTTCAGGTTTCGGGTGTCAGGTGTCAGAATTTCAAAAAAGGCTGATAGGCTTGGAAGCTATAAGGCTAGGAAGCTTAAAAGTTTGAAAGTACGAAAGCATCCAAGCTTTCTGGCCTCCCAGCTTTCAAGCCATGAGCTATTTCCCTGACACCTGAACACTGACACCTGAAACCACTTTTAATACAACTTAATCGAGGTACTAGAAAATGGAAATTAAAAGTATAGCAATTATCGGTTCGGGGATTATGGGCAGCGGTGTGGCGCAGGTCAGTGCTGTGGCAGGCTACGGCGTTGTCCTTCAGGATATTAATGACCAGGCCCTGGGACGGGCGAAGACCGCCATCGAATCCAGTCTGGAAAAATTCGCAGCCAAGGGTAAAATTAAACCTGCACAGGTCGAAGCCGCCCTGGCCGGTATCAAATTTACAACTGATTTAAACCAGGCGGCCGAAAACGCGGATTTAGTCATCGAAGCCGTTTTTGAGAACCTTGAAATCAAGCAGGCGCTTTTTAAAAAGTTGGAAACGCTTACCCGACCGGACGCGATTCTGGCTTCCAATACGTCGGCGTTACCGATTACCGAAATCGCCAGTGTAACCGGTCGGGGTGAGAAAATCATCGGCATCCACTTTATGAACCCGGTCCCCTTGATGAAAGGCGTTGAAATTATTCGCGGGCAGCTCACATCGGATGAGACATTTGAAACCGCCAAGGCCTATCTCCGCAAAATCGGGAAAGAGCCGATCGAGGCTGTCGATTACGCCGGTTTTATCGTCAGCCGGCTTCTTGATGTCCTGATGAATGAGGCCGTGAAGATGGTCCAGGAAGGCAACCGGCCCGAAGATATCGACAACGCCATGAAATTGTGCGCCGGTCATCCCATGGGACCCTGCCAGTTGCTGGACCTGGTTGGCGCCGAAATCGCCATGCACGGCATGGAGACCATGGCCCGGGACTTTGGCGACCCATACAAACCCCATCCCATGCTCAGGAAACGAGTGCTGGCCGGCTTGCTGGGAAAAAAGACCGGCCGCGGGTTTTATGATTACCGCAAGGAATAGGGATTTTTAATAGGCAGGCGCATTATCCTGTCCAGAATGGAGGAAAAAATGAAGGCCCTCGATCTTTTCGATCTAAGCGGTAAGGTGGCCATGATTTCCGGCGGCGGTGATGGAATCGGCCGGGCAATAGCCACTGGGCTGGCCGAAGCCGGATCCGATATTGTTGTCTTTTCCCGGCGTCTCGAAAAATGTGAAGAAGTGGCTCATGAAATCGAGATACTCGGGGTGCGGGCTCTTGCACTGCAGTGCGATATCACCAGTGAAAATGATGTTGACCGCGTCGTTAGCCAGACCATAAAAGAATTCAGCAAAATTGATATCCTGGTCAACAACTCGGGGCGAACATGGGGCGCGGCGCCGGAAGAGATTCCCTATGAAGCCTGGCAGAAAGTCATCGATTTAAACATTAATGGAACATTTCGCTGCACCCAAAGGGTCGGTAAAGAAATGATCAAACACAACCGGGGAAAGATAATAAATATATCATCCTATGCCGGATCAAGGGGTACCGACCCCTTATACCTGGATGCCATCCCCTATAACACCTCCAAAGGCGCCCTTAATGCATTTACCATGGACCTTGCCGTCAAATGGGCCAAATATAACATTAATGTAAATGCCATCGCCCCCGGCTGGTTTCCGACCAAAATGACAGAATGGACATTTAGCCATCGGGGCGAGGCGATTTTGGCACGCACACCTATGAAAAGATTCGGTCAACTTGAGGAACTTAAAGGCATTGTCATATTTCTATCCTCAAAAGCCTCGGATTATTTGACAGGGCAGGTTATTGGGGTAGACGGCGGTTTAACTGCATCGTAGCACCTATGATCAGTGATCATCAGATCCAATAATTCGATTATACAAGGGAGACGCATAATGACGGAGACTGTTTCAGGTGGTGAATTTTTAATCCGGGCGATTGACTGGGATGATACGTTTATCCCCGAAGAATTCAGCAAGGAAAACAAAGCAATTGCAAAATCAGTAAAGGAATTCATCGCCGGTGAAATCCAAAGCAGGGGTGATGCGGTTGAGCATGTCAACAATGCGCTCAGCCGCGAACTGATGCTAAAAGCCGGAGAAATCGGGCTCCTGGCTGCTGATATTCCCGAA
>JASFGM010000332.1:0-4570 GCA_050123755.1 Desulfobacterales bacterium | reverse complement strand
AAGGCCTCGGGGATTTTATGGGCAAAATCCTCGGCTACGGTCGTATATTCGGCATAGCCGCCATGTACGTCCCGACCGGTGGCCCTGAAGCCCTCACATAAATTTTCAGAGCCGCTGGTGCAAAAATCGCAGCGACCGCAGGCAGAATGTATCCATCCCAGGCCAACCCGGTCCCCCTTCTTGAATTTTGCGGCCGCCGAACCGCTTGTGTCCACCCGGCCGACAACTTGATGGCCCAAAATAACCGGCAATCGGGGCGGCGGGGTGCGGCCTTCAATTTCATCCAACTCGGTGTGGCACACGCCACAGGTGGATACTTTTATCAAAATCTCGTTGTTCCGCGGTACAGGATCCGGCATATCCACCAGTTCCAATGGACTTTTATTTTCAGCGATCGTGCCGAGTTGATTTAAAACCATTGCCTTCATGCAAGTACCGGCTCCTTGAAAACGTACTTGAACCTATCTCAAAAATATGGAACGGGGTTCCCCGCCTAAAGCGGGATTTCACATCTTGATCTAATAAATATATGTGTGCATCAGGGCAAGGCGCAAACCGATTTAAAAGTCGTTGTTCCGAGCATACACCTAAGTATGTAAGCATTTTGAATCGGTTTGCAACACCGCCATGGACACTTAGATGCATTTTTGAGATAGGTTCTTGTATAATCTTTAGATAGATACTGCAATAACAATTCCAAATAGTTACCCAAGACCGCCGGGCACCCCTTAGAAGCGCCAGACAAGAAGGCGCGTTCATTTGAGAGGAAGTCTGATGGATCGATGGCCGACGGCCAAGGTTGACATTATACGATTGCGGTCATAAGATCGTGCAGAATTGATACAATATTACAGTCATTTATAAATTGCCCCAACCTGGCTTATTTCGTTTAAGTAACAGCGGTTAGCACCCGATATCAAAAATGAGCACCTCACTTCTTGATTAATCGTCAGTTGGAGTTCATCTTGTTAACAAGCTGGAATTACCCCGATGCGTAAACGTAGAAAAATACTTTTTGTACTCGTTAGCCTGTCCGGAATTTTTTTGTGCCTGTTGATTGTTCTTGTGGTCGTCGCCCCCAGATTGATTAACCTGGATATGGTAAAAGAAAAGATTAAAAGTCAATACGCTAAAGATATTGGGGGTCAAATTGAATATCAGTATCTTGATTTGGCGCTTTTCCCGCGTCCGCATGTCGTTATATCCGACGTCAATTTTACAATGCCCGATAATGTGGACGGTACCCTGGAATCCCTTGACGTCTATCCAAAAATCCTGCCGCTTTTCACCGGAGAACTTCAGATCGGAATGCTCCGGTCGCGGTCCCCGGAAATCAACATTCGATTCCCGGAAACTTTGGATGATGAAAGCAGCGCGTCGGACTCCGCTTCTTTTGAGACCCATGGCGACCGGCTGGTTGCAACCATCCGTTCTTTGCCGGAATTCAAAATAGGGGCCATCGTCTTGCACATTCGCAACGGTCGTGTCCATATTTTTGAAGGCAAAAACCGAATTTTGGGCCTTCAAGGCATAAACGGTAATATAAAACGAAAAGCAAATTGGTTTGAATTTGACCTCAACTGTCAATCCAACTTCTGGGAGAGTATGGAGATTGAAGGCCGCTACGAGGAGCCCGGTTTTAAAATTAACAGCCAGATTAAGCTGACCCAGTTACGGCCCCATGCTGTCGTTGATTATTTTTTCCCCCAATCCGGCCTAAAGATGACGAATGCCCGCGCAAATCTAATGCTGGATCTGCAAACGGATGGGCCCGAACGTCTTCAGGCAAAAATAGACGGCTCGATACCTTATTTATATTTACGTCAGGGAAATAAAGAGCTGAAACTCACCGATGCCAGCTTTAAAGGCGGATATCAGC
Source organism: Desulfobacterales bacterium (assembly GCA_050123755.1). Lineage (GTDB taxonomy): Bacteria > Desulfobacterota > Desulfobacteria > Desulfobacterales > JAHEIW01 > JAHEIW01. The sequence continues at coordinate 2,691 of JASFGM010000332.1, read as the reverse complement.
TCAATAACAAAGCACTCACCCTTTCACTTTCACAGCTCAATTTAAAAGACCCGCACTTGGCTCTATCGGGGCAGCTGATCGCCGACCCCGCGTTGCCGAACATCCAACTTGAAATAGAAGGCCGGCAGATCAATGTGGAGACCACCCAAAGGATCGCTCTGGCATTAACCGAAAATGCCGATGTGGTTAACGATGTTTTTGAAATACTGCGAAGCGGCGAATTCCAGCGTATGACGCTCAAAGCCCACGGGCCTACCCTGGCTGATATGGCCCGTGGCGGTAATTATGTAATTCAGGGCAATATGGTCGGCGGGAACATTTTTATTCCAGACGGTCAATTAAATCTGGTTGATGTCACCGGCGATGCCAAAATTGCAAACGGAATCCTGGAGGGCGAAAATGTTCAAGCGCGAATGGGAAATTCTTTTGGGAAACAGGGAAAACTGGCAATAGCGCTCACAGACGCTACGGCGCCATTTCATATCGAAGGGCTCATCCAGGCTGATTTATCGGAACTTCCCGCTGTGCTTTTACGTTTGCTTGACGATGACAAACTGAAAAAAGAACTGGCCCTTTTAAATAAAGTTTCGGGAAGCGCCGTCGGTATGATGATACTTGGTGAAGATACGGAGGACCTCAATGTCAGGATAATGGCTTCCGACATCCAGCTGGATGCTGCATACCAGCGAATCCCCTTTCCGCTAAAAATTGCCGGCGGCAGCCTGCTTCTGGACGGCCCGCGCATCGCCTTGACAGATATAAATGCGGTTGTGGGAAAGTCCAGTTTGTCCGGGCTGTCCTCCAAATTTAAATGGGAAAAAGCGTCATCTTTTGAAATTACTTCAAAATCGGCCAGCATTGATTTGGCCGAATTATATACCTGGCTGTCGGAAGAAAAAAACTTCAAGCATAATCTAAGAGATATAAGCGCGCTTAACGGCAAGGTCTCTTTGCGCGACTTCGATTTAAAGGGACCGTTTTCAAAATCGGACCAATGGCGGATCACATCCGCTGGTGACATTCAAAAACTTTCGATGAGTTCGGCCCTGTTGCCCGCTGAATTAACTGTAGCCAAAGGCCAATTTACCTGTAAAGGTAACCAGCTTTCCATAAAAGACGTGAATGCCAATGTAGGGAAATCTTCCATTTCAGATCTTGCAGCCAAACTTAAATGGGGCAAGCATGCAATGTTGACCGCAAGTTCGGCCAAAACCGCGGTTTTTTTGGATGAGGTTTATCCCTGGCTTCAATCCCACAAAACCTTAAGGCACAGCCTAAAAGACATCCCTGCATTAACAGGAACCCTGGCCTTCCAAAAACTGGCATTTACGAGCCCGATTTCAGGAAAAACAAACAAAAATTTAAGCCTCAGCGGCAGCATCGAAAAATGGACTATCGGCTCGCCGAAATTCCCCACAGGCCTTGAACTATCCGGCGGTGAGCTGGTTTGGCAGGGCACGCGATTCGATCTGCGCGACAGCAACGCCAACTTTGGTAAGTCAACGATTACCCGGCTGGCCTTCGGAATGAAGTGGGGCAAGGTGTCCTCATATGAGGTCAAAGCCGATTCGGCCAACATCTTGATTGCGGAATTGTACCCCTGGCTTATATCCTTTAACACGCTGAAAGAGAAGTTCGAAGGCTTTAGCGCAACTCAGGGAAGGCTGGCACTCACCGCTTTAGATGTAAAGAGCCCTGCGGGCCGTTCCAAAGCTTGGACGTTTCATTTAGCCGGTGACTTAAATGATCTGGTGATGGAATCAGATTATTTCAATGATGCCATAAACATCCATTCAGCAAAATTTGATGCCGGTGACACAAAAGACCAAGCAGGTATTCAAAGTCGCCTAAATCTGACAGATACTCAAATAAGTTGGGAAGATAGCCATATCGCTATCGAAGGCGCTGTAGACTTATCCGAGAATCAATTGATTCTTGACATGAATCTGACAGCGGATCGGATAAACTGGGGACAAATTGAGCAAATCGTGGAACTGGAAGCCGAAAAGGAGCCCGGTTCAACCGTGGCGCTGTTAGGCGAGTTGCGGATTGAATCGGAAAACTTTACATATGAAAGTTACGCCTGGCGGCCGCTCCATGCAGATATATCGTTTAATAAAGCGGAGACCCACATCCTTATTAAAAAAGCAAACCTCTGCGGCATCAAATTCCCCGGAATTCTGAAAGTTTCATCCAATGAGCTTGAGCTTTATCTAAATCCGGTCGCTGCAAATCAAAATCTGGAGTCGACAGTCACCTGCCTGACTGACAAGAAAAATCTGGCCGACGGCACCTTTGACTTGAATGGTGAACTCATGACCAAGTCCAGGCCAGAGGATTTGCTCAAATCTCTTTCAGGAAATCTCGATTTTAATGCCGAGCAGGGCCGCATTTATCGCTTTGGGATGTTGGCTAAAATTTTTGCTTTGCTCAATGTGACCGAAATTTACAGGGGTGAAGTTCCTGATCTTGCCGGAAAAGGATTCGCCTATGATTCGATGTCGGCAAAGGCGGTTTTTGAGGACGGCAAGCTGATAATCAGAGAAGGTTCGATCGACAGCCCGTCCATGGGAATCGCCTGTGCAGGAGAAATTAAACTGGTCAAAAAGAAAATGGACCTTACGGTGCTGGTAGCGCCATTTAAAACGGTTGATCGCATCGTCAAGCACATTCCCCTGGTCGGCAAGATTC
>JASFGM010000331.1:0-4575 GCA_050123755.1 Desulfobacterales bacterium | reverse complement strand
TCCAATGTATCAAAATTTGTTTTATCCATAGGATCCCTATTTTTTAATAGGAATATTTTTTAGATCAATTATATCTATAAAATAAATATGTCAAGAAAAAAAAATATTATTAAAAAAAAATTTACAATATATTTTTCTTTTCGAAATTAGAGGGCACCTAAGGAGATATTATATTATGCTCGATTGGTGTGATGCGATGGATATGCAATGCAAAGACAAGCTTGAATTGATACTGTTGGTGGGACCTCTCACAACATGGGAAAATAGTAAGGGAAATCGATCTGTTATTATTTATTCTATATCAAATTTTGCATCAAGAAAGATATTCAAGCTCCGTGACCGGACTGACTATTGAAAAGACATTCAAAGAAGACTCCCTATTCAAAACTACCGACAAACAATTTCTACCAGGATTATGATTTTCATGTGCCTCCCTAGACTTTAATCAGTAGATTTGGTATTGAGGTTCGCTAGCTTATAAGTTTATGGTAAAATTAAAGACTTTGTAACAAAATCTATAATCGTTTCAAATTTTCAAGTTTTCCACCCACCCCAAGATATTGTGGTAGCCGCCTCGATCGGTTTTTGTTACGTATATCATTGTGCAATCTACAAAAAACATAAACTACAAATTAATGCATGAATTTACCTGTATCAGACCATGTCAAATGATCCTTTAAAAACCCTTGCGATATCCACTTGAAACATGTAATTTCGGGTGTGTTGGGTTTACCCCAGCTTCAATCTTGTTTTGACGATATCACCAATATTCCACGGATCAATGTATATGGTTAAAGCTAACATGTTTCAAAGAATCGCCGATTTATGCGAACCAGCCATCCAGCTCACCAAAGGTATCATCCTCATCTTGGATCAGGATGGGAAGATTATTAGTTTCAATGAATTTTGGGAGTCAACCACGGGATATTCGCATTCAGAGCTCATCCAAAAAAATTGGTTTGATCTGTTTCTGCACGAGAAGGAAAAGGACTCGGCAAAGCGATATTTTCGGCGCTTCATTCTTAGAGGCAAGTCGCGTACAAATATTGTCACTAGAATAATTACCAGTGCAGGCAAAGAACGCTTTATCGAATGGCACTACAAGCGACTTGAGGATGACGCATCGGGAGCTGTCAACGGGTTGTTGGCAATCGGTCAGGATGTATCCGAGAGTGTTGAACAGCAGAAACAGCTCTTGAATGAGCGAAATCAACTGATCGAAAGAAACAAGGAACTCACCTGCCTTTATAACATGGCGAAGATTGTGGGGCAAAACAAGCCGCTTCCCCAAATGCTGGAGTCCATCGCCGATATTATTCCCCCGGCGTTTCAATATCCGGCGATCACTACGGCCATTATCCGCTTGGATAAGCATTCCTATGGTAGTCGAGATACGGCACTAGCTGGGCCTACCCTGACCGAAAGCCTGGTTATCCAGAGGATTCAGCGGGGAAACATTGAGGTAATTTACTCGTCTCCAAAAAATGGTCATAAAACGAGTAAAACTCCCTTTCTCGATGAAGAGCGCGCCCTCCTGAGAAACATTGCTCACCATCTTTCACTGGCCATCGAGAAAAAGGAAGCGCTCGATACTAAAGCTGAGATAGAAAATCAGCTGCGGCATTCAGATCGACTGGCAAAAATCGGTCAGTTAACTGCCGGTGTGGCTCACGAACTAAATGAGCCTCTTGGGAATATACTTGGTTTTGCCCAATTATCGTCAAAGGCTGCCGGTCTTCCAGAACAAGTCTATAGTGATCTGGACAACATTATTAAGGCCGCTTTGCATGCCAGGGAAGTCATTAAAAAACTAATGTTTTTCAGTCGTCAGACTCCGCCACGGGAAACCCTGGTGAATCTGAACCGACTGATTGAAGACGGTATGTATCTGTTCGAGTCGCGATGTGCTAAGAATGGAATTATTGTGACAAAAAAACTTTGCCGGGATTTGCCGGCCATAAAAGCCGATCTGTCCCAGTTGCAACAGGTTTTTACCAATTTGATCGTCAATGCACTTCAGGCCATGCCTGAAGAAGGTAAGCTGAGCATTGAAACCTCGTGCGACGAAGACTATGTTTATCTGCTGGTGCAGGACTCCGGCATCGGTATGACTCAGAAAACATTAAAGCAAATTTTTCTGCCATTCTTTACAACCAAGGATATCAAACAGGGAACCGGCCTGGGGCTTTCTGTGGTTCACGGCCTCGTTAAGTCCCATGGCGGCGGTATTGACGTGGAGAGTCGTATCGGACATGGTGCCCGCTTCCGGATCAAATTTCCGCTGAGAAGGTTATCCCCAAAGGAAAAGAATGATTCAAAAAAAAATAGCACATAACAGAGCTAAGATTCTGGTAGTGGATGATTCACCGTCCACCTTGGAAGTTATCCAAAGAAACCTCGAAGCTGCCGGCTATGAAGTCTTCACCGCACCGAGTGTGGAAGAGGCGATTGCCTTTTTGGAACGAAGCTCGGTGGATTTAGTCATCACCGATATAAAAATGCCCAAAATCAGCGGCTTGGAGCTACTTAAATATGTGAAAGAAAATGTAAAGGGAACAGAAATAATGATCATCACCGGCTATCCTTCCATTAAAGGTGCGGTAGAGGCGGTTAAAGACGGTGCTGAAAATTATCTGGTAAAACCCTTTACGGATGAAGAGTTATTGTCGGCTGTCTCCAAAATGCTCGAGAAGCTGGCAAACCGCCGTGCTGTTGAAGTGAAGCCGCTGCCAAGTAGCCACAATATTATTGGCAATTCCCCGGGCATGCAGCAAATATACCGACTCATTGAAAAGGCCGCCGCCACAAGAGTCAACGTGTTGATTTCAGGGGAGAGCGGCACGGGTAAGGAATTGGTGGCACGCGCCATCCATTACAGCAGTAAAACTGGTTCAGGACCTTTTGTGACTGTCAACTGTACAGCGATTCCAGATAGCCTTCTTGAAAGCGAGCTTTTCGGCCACGTCAAAGGGGCCTTCACCGGAGCGCAAGCATCCCGGGCTGGCTTTTTCCAGATTGCCGACGGAGGGACGCTCTTTCTTGATGAAATCGGGGATGCAAGCCTGAGTATGCAAGGAAAACTGTTACGGGCTATTCAAAACAAGGAAATTTTCATGGTAGGGTCCAGCCGCGTTCAAAAAATCGACACACGAATCATAGCGGCAACCAATACGGATCTTAACCGTCTCGTCCAAAAGGGCCTCTTCCGGGAGGACCTTTATTTTCGGCTGAACATTGTTGAATTTTTTTTACCACCTCTGCACGAACGCGGTGAGGATATCCTGCTATTGGTTCAGTTTTTTATGGAAAAACTTTCCAAGGATATGAATCGCCCAGCGCCCCAATTCTCAGACAAGGTCCTTCAGATTTTTAAGAGTTATCGTTGGCAGGGCAATGTCCGGGAGCTTGAAAACCTGATCCAGCGTCTGGTGGTGCTGGCTGACGGTGATTTTATCGATGTTGTTGATTTGCCTGAACAAATGCGATTCAACATCAACTGGCGCAAAGGTCTCAATCGACCCTTAGCTGAGGTTGAGGCGGAACATATTACGAATGTGCTAAACAGTGTGAAAGGAAACAAAACTAGAGCCGCCCAGATTCTGGGAATTGACCGCAAAACCCTCCGGGAAAAAATACGGCGGGCAAACCTTCCAACCGAAATCGGGTAGTTTCTCCCCGCCGAGGCATTCCTCCCCGGTTTTTTCTCTCCCTCATCCATTTCTTTTACATGCGAACCCCCGTAAAATTCTTTTCTCTATACTGATGTATCTATCTGATATTTAAAATTATTCGGTTTAATGCACCAGGCCGACCGATGGCGTTCAACCCCCTTTTTCATTCTGGCATATAGATTGCTCTATCTAAGTGCAAGAATAATTCATTCTTTCTTTTAACATAAGAAACGAAATCTAAAAATGAAGGAGGAGGTGTATGAAAGCTCAACCTCAAAATACAAACATTTGTCAAACTTGTATTTATGCATCCGAATGCGTTCACTATCAAAATAGCCAAATCGCGTGCAAATCGATCTGGTTTTGTGAAAATTTTGATAATATAACCTCACTACAAGTGGCTGAAAACAAGAAGATCTATTCAGAGGAGCAATCGTCTCAATCTTCGAATCCTGGCATTGAGGCGATTCCCGGAAGGATGAAAGGTTTGTGTATTAACTGCGACAACCGAGCTTCATGTATGTTTCCAATCCAAGAAGGAGGCGTTTGGTATTGCGAAGAATACTGTTAAAAAATACTTGCCAGTCCGATAGAACTTTCCGGCTTGGATTTATGCCCTGTTTCATTAATTGTTAGACGGAAATCAGCAGCTGGTATTCCCCAGCGTTCTGCCGGTTTCTCGCTAAACAAGGGACTTGAGTCACTGGTAACTAAAAGGAGAATAAAACAATGTTTAAGGCAGCTTTATACAGCGAGGAAAAATCGAGCTCATACGTACAAGAAATATCACAAATGATAAAAAGAAAATATCCCTGGGAAAGAGAATATATTCAGGCGGTCGATGAGCTTCTTTCTTCATTGAGTCTGCTGTTTGATCAGGAACCTCTCTATCAACATGAGCGTA
>JASFGM010000330.1:0-4584 GCA_050123755.1 Desulfobacterales bacterium | reverse complement strand
GAAGCGGTTTTTGGAGTTACCCCGTCTGCCTGAGTATATTAAGGGAAAAGGTAATTATGTTTATACCACGACCGGGGCAGGTTATCACAACATTTCCATTCTGGAAGTCGATGACGCTAAGACCGGAGAAGCATTTGATGCCATCACCAAGGCCTATCTCAATTTTATCGATGTTCCGGGCTATAGCTACGATATCAGAATATGTTATAAAGTTAGTGAGGCTATCAAATTAATGGGATAGTAAAAATGGGTGAGGTAGAGTCATTTGTGACTCTACCTCTTTTGCTCCATTTTTTCAGCGCCCCTCATTCGCACGGAATGCTCGATTTATGGGCTATGATTTCGCTTGAAAGCGGTTAGGCACTGGCTTGATTCAATCGATCGATCGCAGCGGGATTCAACTCTATCGTTGTCGCTTCGATCAATTCGTTTAATTGCATAAGATTCGTGGCACTGGCAATCGGGGCTGTAATGCTTGGATACGAGATCAGCCAGGCGAGCGCAACTTGTGCGGGAGTTATGTTATGTTCCTGCGCGACGCTGTCCATAGCTTCGATGATTCGGAATCCGCGCTCGTTGAGATATTTCTCTACAAAACTTCCGCGGGCGCGATTTGTCAGATCGTCTTTGGATCGATACTTGCCGGTGAGAAACCCGCTGCCCAGGGAAAAGAAGCTGATCACACCTAATCCCTTTTCGCGGCAAAGCGGTTCAAGCTCCTTTTCATAATCTTCACGGTCATAGAGATTGAATAAAGGCTGCAGGCTCTCGTAGCGGGGATAGCCGGTTTGTTCGCTGGCCTCCAGCGACTGCGCCAGACGCTCTGCGCTGTAATTGGACGCACCGATTGCCCTGATTTTTCCCTGTTTGATTAATTGGTCATAGGCTTCCAGAGTTTCTTCCAGAGGGGTATCCGGATCGTCGGCGTGTGACTGGTATAAATCGATGTAATCCGTTTGCAATCGCTGGAGCGAAGCCTCGACCGCTTGCATTATGTAGGCTTTTGAAAGGCCCTGGAGATTCGGACCCATTTCCTTTCCAACCTTGGAGGCGAGGACGACCTTCGCGCGCTTCCCGCTGTGCTTTAACCATTTGCCGAGAATCGTTTCCGATTCTCCACCTTTGTGCCCCTCAACCCACGTTGAATACATGTCCGCCGTATCAATCAGATTAAAACCAGCGTCAACAAACGCATCGAGCAACGCGAACGAGGTGGGTTCATCAACCGTCCAGCCGAAGACATTACCGCCAAATGCCAATGGTGCAACTTCCAATCCGGAATTGCCGAGCTTACGTTTTTCCATCTGTTGTTTCCTCCAGCAGTTAATTAATCTTATAAATACGCATTACAAACAAATAAGACGCCTCAAGCGGTTTGACAATGGCATCAAGACATTATTTTTCAAGCAATAAGAGGCGCGGGGTTAATTTTGTTTCTTAGGGACAAAGCTTAACGGGCTGTTGCCCATATATTTCATGTCTTTTAAAAGCTAAAGCTTATAATTTTAGGGACGCCACTTCGCTTTTGATGGTGCAGGGCGCTGGGTGCCTATACCTTCTTCACCTTACAAGGATAACCTTTGATGGGCAGGGACCCGCTGATGGGATCGATGTTTTGGGTCTCGCACAGGAGGTTGACATTTGCTCCTTTTGAGGAATAGGGGTCATACCCGGGAAGGTCCAGGGCTTCACAGGCCTGCCACCATCCGTTCTGGGTGCAGACCACATCAGGAGAAATATCGTCGCTAAATCTTGCAGTCAGTGTAATGCTTCCGTGGGGCGTCTCCAGGAGCACCGCATTTCCATCCTGAATGCCCAATGCCCGGGCCCTTTCGGGGTTGATCTCCAGATAGGGGTAGGGAACGCGTTCTCTTAGAGAAGGCATAGAGCGATGCTGGGAATGGGAGTACTCCACCACCTTGCTGTTGATGACCAAAAGGGGGTACTTCTCTCTGATATTCTCCCCGGGGAAGCAGACAGAGAGCGGTTCCTTCCAGCTCGGCAGGGGATCATGCCCGCGCTCTTTGAAGGCAATGCAGTACAACTCCACCCTTTTTGACGGCGTGGGCAGACCCACGAAATGGCCTGTTTTGTCCTTTTTCGCATACTTTCGATATTCCATGGTCAGGTCAATGGTGACGGGTCCCGGGTTGGCTTTCAGTTGTGCAACCGTCACATTGGAAGGTGCGAACTGGTAGTTGAATCCTGCCTCAATATCCCCGTCCCAGAAGGCATCTCCTTTTCCCAGTCGCTTTGCCAGTTCAAACATGATCTTCATGTCCGGCCAGGACTCATGCTGCGGAGGTACCACTGCCGGGCGCAGCTGGATGTATCCCTTGTCCCCAAGGGGACCGATATGGCCCCCCACGTGCCAGCTCTCCCAGGAACTGGCAGCGGGCAGTACGATGTCTGCAAGCTCCGCCGCCGGTGAGAGAAACAGTTCGGACTCCACGTGGAAGTCCAAGCGGGCAAGGGCCTCTCTGGCCAGCCTGCTGGGGGCATTGGACATAATAACGTTTCCGCCAAAACCGATGAGGCCCTTGACCGGATAGGGCTTTTCCGTCAGGATGGCCTTGTACACCTCATAGGCCTGGGTGCTCCTGAATGTCCCGCAGGGGCCCAGGGGCCGCTCGCGAAAGCCCAGACGGCGCTCATCCGCTTCGTTGCTCAACATATCATGCCCGAGCACGGGGTTGGCTCCGGGTCCCCGTAGAACCGCATTGCCCCCGGGTGTGTCAAAGTTGCCGGTCAGGGCATAGAGCACACAAACGGCGCGGTTCGTCTGGGTCGCATTGATGTTCTGCTCGATGCCGTTCCATGAATACCAGCATGCCGGTTTGGTCGTTGCAAACATCCTTGCCGCTTTCTGAATTTTGTCCGGGGGGATCTCGGTAAGGGATGCGGTCTCTTTGAGTGAGTATTGGGAAACCGACTCGCGCAAAAGGTCAAACACGGTTCTGCACAGGACGTCTTTACCGTCAGCCGTCTTCAGAGGAAAAGTGCCCTCCAGGATCGTCCTGTCCCTGAGAGGCGAACCGGGCAAATATGGCTGCGGGTCTCCGATCCCTGCCTGCATCATGGCATAACTTGAAGGATCCCCCCCTGGAGCGAGCGCATCCCCCATGAGGAAATCCCCTGTATCGCTCCTTACAAGGAAAGGAGCGGTCGTCCAGTCTCTTACAAATTCCAAGTCATAGAGATCTTCCCGGATCATCTCATGGATCATCCCCAGGGCCAGGGCACCGTCCGTGCCCGGCCGCACCTGCAGCCACAGGTCAGCCATGGCTGCGATTTCAGTCCTGCGCGGATCGATCACGATCAGCTTGGCCCCGTTATCCAGACCGCGCTTTATGAATGGGAGTAGGGAAAAACGGGTGGCATGGGTATTGTTCCCCCAAATCAGGATGCAGGCGGATCTGTCAAACTCCGCCCTCCCAGCTGAATGCATTCTGCCAATATTGCCATAGGTATAGGCGGAACCGCAATCCCGGTGCCACTGGCAGATATGGGTTGTGGCCACGTTGTTGGGGGTGAGTAGGGCATTGGCAAAGCGGGTGACCCACAGGCCCAGTTCTCCCATGGGCGAGCCCGCCGGGCCGCTGCGGGTCACGGCGATGGCCTCGTCACCATAGATCGTCTTGACCTCCTGAATTTTCTCGGCAGTGATTTCCAATGCTTCGTCCCAGGTGATCCTTTGCCACCCTGGATCGGGATCGCTCTTGGGCCTGGTCCTGCGCATGGGATATTGGAGGCGTTGCCGGTTGTAGACCAGCTCCGGCCCGGCCAGTCCCTTTGGACAAAGACTGTGACCGAGGGGATGGTTCTTGTCTGGTCTGACTTCCACAAAAACGCCGTTTTTCACGATGGAGACGGTTGGACACCAACCCGAGCACTGGGAACAGTAGCCTCTGATTTCTTTATTTGAACCCATCCTTTTTCCTTTGACAGATTTATGTAATGTTTAAGAGCAAAAGGGACGATAATAGTATTACTTAAAACAGTTTTTGCAATCAGGGTCAATAGTGTCCGGGCGCTCACCTCACGCCTAAAACATTTTCATTTTGAAAGGCGGTCGATATGTTTAATAGATGAATTTCTTGGCTTTTTAACAGATTGGGTTATTGGCCATACCGTTTATGAAGATCAAAAGCTTTTTAAAAAGATTAATTAGTTCTTTTTTTTTAAAAAAGGGTTGACATTTAGATTTCATTTCTTAATTTAGATTTTCGGTGCCGTGGAAGCTGAGCTGATTTATCTGATCTGATATTATGCACCAGCCGGGGTGGCTTTTCGGAGCCACCCCTTTTTATTTTGGCATAAAGGGGCGTTCATAAAAAAAGCGCTTTCCGTATTTGCGCAGCCAATCCTTTCTGATCTCAAAACCAGGCCCGGGTTTTGTAAACGGATACAGCATCCCGTCTTTATCCGGGATAATCGGGTCGATAATTCCCCCTCTGAATTGCGGGCCCCAGGAAGACAAAGCGTGAATGGAGCCGTTTTGAAAGCGCCGGATCTGAAATAAATAAAGGCGCAACACTAACGTTGCGCCTTTTGAAATAACGGGTGCCGAAGGGCGATTGAGTT
>JASFGM010000329.1:0-4588 GCA_050123755.1 Desulfobacterales bacterium | reverse complement strand
TCAAGAGATTTCTTTGAGCCAGCTATCCCAATGGGTGGAAGAACCGTATGCCGGCATGTTTCGTAAGCGCAGCAGCGAACTTCTATCGCTGATCCAAACGCTGCAGGAAGCCAATCAGCAAAATAAAGGCTTACTGTCGCATTCGCTGGAACTGATTCAAGGCTCTTATAATCTGTTAAACAATGCGATGGCGGCCAGTCCGGTATATTACCGGAGAGGCGATGTTCAAAATAACGGGCAAACGGGTAAGCTCGTGTGTGGTGATATCTAATAAAACGATCCGGTCCTGCCGATGTAAAGGCTTTGCAAAGGTAGTCATGGTACCAAGAGGGCTTTATGAATGACACAAAATTAAACCAAATTCTGTCTAAGGTTAAAGCATTTCCCACGATGCCGGAGGCCGGCACGAAATTGCTTAGTCTGCTCGAACAACCGGATACTGAACTATCTGATATAGAAGAGGTTTTACGTTACGATCTGGGCCTGACGGCCAACATTCTTAAGCTAGCAAATTCGGCCTATTTTGGGATTCCATCGAAAATCGGTTCCGTCAAACAGGCCGTTATGGTGCTGGGTTTTAAACGTCTCACTCAGCTGGTGATCGCTTCATGCGTGAGTGCCGTTATGGACAAATCAGTTGCTGGCTATGATCTGCCACCCGGGAATTTGTGGCGGCACTCGATTGCCGTATCCCTTGCTGCCGAAGCCCTGGTAAAAGATAAAAAAAAGACGGTCTTTCAAGATGTGTTTACGCCGGCGCTTCTCCACGATGTCGGCAAACTGGTTTTAGGAACCTTTGTCAAGGAGGAACTGGAGGCCATCGAGAGTATTGCGGCCAAAGGCGTACCGTTTGTAGTGGCCGAGAATATGATTCTGGGGACGGATCATGCTGAAATCGGTGCCAAGATTTTAACCCATTGGAACTTTCCAAAAGAGGTCATCCATGCGGTTCGCTGGCACCATGATCCGGACTCACCTAAAGCGGTCACCCCGCAAATGGATATCGTGTATCTGGCCAATTTGTTATGCCAAACAGCCGATACCAGCGAGGAAACCGGTGGACAATCTGTCGAACTTTCACCTGCCGTCATCGATCGTCTGGGAGTTCAGCTGGATCAATTTGAGGAAATTTCGGTCAAAATTGCCCAATGGGTGGACGATTTGTCGGATGCCCTGGCATTTAACTAGAACCCATCTCAAAAATGCGTCTAAGGGCCCAGGGCGGTGTTGTTCCGCGAATTGAAATACTCACGTACTCCGTGTACGCTCCGTTTTCAATTCACGGGACGCCTAACCCTGAGCCCTGATCCACATTTTTGAGATAGGTTCAAATAAGATTTGAAATTGAACTAACGACATTTTATTCAAAAGGTAAGCCTTATGTCAGATATTAATGGAATTTTGAGTATCGCGGGCCAAGCCCTTAGCACCCAGCAGCAGGCCATCAGTGTCACGAGTCACAATATCGCCAATGTGAACACCCCCGGGTATTCGCGTCAAAAGTTGGTGATGACAACGAGTCCTCCGGTGAATTCTGCGGTTGGGCCGATGGGCACCGGGGTCAGCGCTGTCGAAATCGAACGAATCTTCGACCGGTTTATAAATGCCCAGATCAATAATGAAAGCCAGGAATTGGGGAGGTGGGATGCGCAGAAAAATGCCGTTGAATCACTCGAAATGATATTCAATGAAGCTTACGGATACGGATTGAGCGAGGCAATGAGTGAGTATTGGAATGCCTGGCAGGCGTTAAGCAATAATCCCGCCGGCCTCACCGAACGACAAGTGCTTTTGACGCGGGGGCAGATTTTAAGCTCCACGTTCAACAAACTAGATTCTGATCTGACCCAATCTCAGCGGGATCAGGATCTTGCAATCGAGGGAACCGTTATAGAACTCAACCGGCTAGCGGCCCAACTTGTCGATCTGAACCAAAAGATTGTCTCATCCGAGACCGGCACCCAAAACGCCAACGACTATCGAGATCAGCGCGATCTGGTGCTAAAAGGGCTCTCCGAATTGATCGATATTAATGAATTTGAAAATGCAGATGGTAGCGTTTCCGTGCTCATTGCCGATGGGCGGCCGCTGGTGAGCGGGACCACGTCATGGCAGCTGTCCACTCAGGTCAATGCCTCCGGGCTTCAAGATGTCGTCTGGCTCGATGATGCTGGAAACCCCGTAATGATTAACAATGATATCTCCGGAGGCAAGTTAAAGGGCTGGCTTGAGACCCGGGACGTTCTGATTCCCGACTATCTGAATCGTCTGGATACCTTGGCCCAAACATTAGTGACCGAAGTCAATAATTTGCATCAAACTGGGTTTGATCTGAACGGAATAGCAGGCGAAGTGTTTTTTGACGGAACCGGTACGGCGGCGGATATTGAAGTTAATGCGAATATCGTCGGCGACCCTAGTTTAATTGCCGCGTCATTCGATCCGTTGCCCTTTCCGAGTGCTCCGGGTGACAACCGCAACGCCGTTGAAATCGCGAAATTGCAACATCAGCTGTTGATGAATGGAAATACCGCCACCTTTAATGATTACTATAGCTCACTGGTTAGAGATGTCGGTAATGAAGTTTTGAAATCGGATTCCTATTATACCCATCAATCCGAAATGGCGGCGCAGCTGGATAATTACCGCGAATCGATTTCAGGGGTTTCATTGGACGAAGAGATGATCAATTTAATCAAATTTCAAAACGCGTATGCCGCTGCCGCCAAACTGGTCACGACGGCGGACGAATTGATGCAAACGGTTTTACAGATGGTTTAAAAAGCTAAAAGTCGCTTGGAGAACGTTTACATGCAGTTCTTAAAAAAGTCGGCAAACTTTCTTGCCGGAAGGATCAAATTCCCAGAGAGGGGCGATCATGCGAGTTACCAATAATACCATGATACATTCAATTGTGCGCTACCTGACCCGCCAGAACGAAGCGCTCTTTGATAGACAGAATATCATCGCTTCAGGCAAAAAAATTAGCAAGCCTTCGGATGATCCACTCGGTATGGGCAGGGTGTTGGATTATCGTCAAACGATTGCCTCGATAGAACAATATCAGAGCAATATCCAGGGCGGGAAAACGCGGCTGGATGTTGTCGAAGCCAATCTGGATCTGGTTGATGATCTGCTGGAGGTTGTTAGAGCAGTTGCTGAAAGTGAGTCCCGCGGAACAACTGAAAGCCGTCTACGAGCGGCTGAGAACGTTAAAAATATGTATGACCAGATACTTGATCAGGCCAACTCAAAACTTAGCGATAACTATTTGTTCTCCGGGTATCAAGTCAAAACAGCGCCTTTTTCACGTGATGATAGCCTGGCGACTACATTTGATCAATTCACCGTCACCTACAACGGTGATGGCGGGGATATGCAGTTCATCGTTGCCGATAACACGCAGGTCACCATGGATGCAGATGGCCGGCCCATTTTTCATGATGCCGCCCCCGGCGGCGTCAGTATTTTCGATGCGATGAGAGATTTGATTGTCGGCCTGGAAAATGATGATACCGCGGCGATTTCTATTCAGAGTGGATTGCTTGATCAGGGCCATACCCAGATACAGAATATTCGAAGTGCCAATGCCCCGATTTTATATCAGCTGAAAACCGCTGAAAACCACTGGGAGTATTACAAACACAAAATCGAGGATCTGTTGGGCACGGAAGAAAATGCGGATATCACTCGAGCGGTTGTGGAACTGCAAAGTCTGGAGCTTGCGTATCAAAGCACGCTTGCGACCGCGGCCAGGATCATTCAACCCGGGCTTATTAGTTTTCTTCAGTAAAAAATGAAAAAAATACTTATCATCATTGGCGGTGTCGCGCTGCTGGTATTCATTGTGACCCATCCCATTTCCGGTCTGAACAGTGAAAGTATTGTGCGATTAAAAGAGGCCGGTGTCAGCGACCGGACCATTCAGGTTATGGCCCGAGAGAAAGTTGTTGAAACCGCAGCCTTCAGCGTACAGGAAATTATTGATATGAAAAAGGCCGGTCTTAGCGAAAAGACCATTCAGATGGTTATTCGGGAAGGTTCTTTTCTCAAGGATACGGCTCCCGTCATTTATGGGAAAGATGTTCGATCCATCGAGTTTACCACAGCCCAGGATATCATCGAACTCAAAAAGGCCGGGATCAGCGATGCGGTCATCCAGGCGATTATTTATGTTGTCGGTGATAGTTCCGATTCCCAGCGACAGGACGCATGGGAGCTACTCCGAGAAATGGAAATTCGAGTCGATCTGCGAGATGGGGACTAACATTCGTTGCGTGTTACGGGTTACGCGTTGCGGGTCCTGACCTGGAGATTTTAGTTTTCAATATTTAAACCCGTAACCCGGAACACGCAACGCGAAACGCTTCAATTTCAATCCTCCAATTGTCCAAGGATCTTGATGCTTATTGATTGCCACAAATGTATTTATTATTTTGTAACTTGGGAATCGAGTACCCCGCACGGCTGCCGGGGGATGGGGTTTAAAAGCTGGCGCTTTCCGAGCGCTGTAGTGCGCCAGATCATGATGGGGAAAGACTGCCTGCTCTTTACCAAAAAGAAAATGAATCATCGCGACCCATTGAAA
>JASFGM010000328.1:0-4590 GCA_050123755.1 Desulfobacterales bacterium | reverse complement strand
TCCGGTTTTTTTAATAGTTCCTTCCGGCTTTTCTTGCTCGCTGCCATATGGCCTCCCTGCTCAATTTAAGTGAGCTAAAGTTCGAAGTGATCTAAAGTGACTAATGTTAAGGAATTCTGTCATTTAAAGACAAAAAAGATGGAGCGTAGCGACTCCATAACTTTAGGCACTTCCCACTTTAGATCACGTTAGGCACTAATTCGATCAGTTACAAAGAGCGATTTATAGCATCCTGTTTTTTATAATCAAGCGAATTATTGAATTAACGCCCGGATCCTTTCCCAACCCGATTCGGGGATATTGGCACCCATTACCTGACAGACTTCATATCCGCAGGCGGAGGCAAGTGCGCCGCATTTTTCTAGCGGATATCCGTTGACCAGTCCGTATAAGAATCCCGCTGCCCATAAATCACCGGCTCCGGTGCTATCGATCGCATGACCACTGCCTTGGGGACGAATCGGGACCATCTCATTATTGTGGGCGATCAAACTGCCGCGTTCCCCTATTTTAAGTACGGCAATATCGACTTTTTCGGCCAGGGCATTGACGGCGCGGGTTTCATCTGTCTGTCCGGTATAGGCTTGGGCTTCATCTTCATTGGCCATGAGTATGTCAATGGAGGTTTCAACGATGGGCCTCAATAGTTCGTGGGATTCCTTGATGACATTATAGCTGGGTAGATCCAAAGATACCAATGCTCCAGAAGCCTTCGCTGTTTTTAGAACTTTTAAAATTAATTGCGGATTAAACAGAAGGTAGCCTTCGATATGAACGACGGCCGCGTTTTCAAAAAAATTTTCAGATATATCCTGTGGTGACATTTCGGCGGATGCTCCCAAGCAGGTAAACATGGAGCGTTGCGCATCGGGCGTGACAATTGAAAGAACCCGACCTGTCGGCGAATCTGATCGCAAAAGAGCCGGTTCAACATTTTGGCGCTTTAAATCCTTTTCAAAAAAAGTACCCAGCTCCCCCTTGCCGCATTTGCCGATAAAACGCGCTACCCCGCCGAGCCTGCCGACCCCGACAACGGTGTTGCAGGCGGATCCCCCGGGTACGGTAATGGGCTGTTCGGATAACATCGCCAGGGTTTTTTCAATAAATTCCTTTTCCACATAGGTCATTCCGCCGATTGCTGCACCGGTTTTTTTTAAAAAATCCTCGTCTTCGTAGGCCAGAATATCAATTAAAGCATTACCGACACCGACAATCAATTTTTTATCTTCCGGAATATTTGGAAATGGCTGCATAGCGATTACCAGACAAGTGACTTATGGATCCAGCCTTTATCACCATCGGCATGTTCAATCTGAATCCAGTTGTTTTCGCGTTTGAGGACCTTAAAGGGTATTCCTTTTTCAACAGAGAAAAGTACCTGGTGAGTCGTACCGGGGCCCGAGCGGATATTGGAGGTGTCTTTTTTGGTAATCACCGCCGGTATCTTGCCCACAAGCGACTGATGCACCCAGCCTTTGTCGCCTTCAAAATCTTCAAAACGGTACCATTCGCCGGATTTTTCAATCACAAAGATAGGAAAATATTGCTCCACCTTCCATAAAACATTGTGGTCGGTTCCCGGACCGGAACGAATATTCGCCACAGGGGCTGATACCGCCAGGCGCTCCGCATTGGCGACGCCCGCAAACACGCTGATCAGTAATAGAATGATGATGGATTGGACTTTCATGGCGATTTGATTGCCTCCTCATCGATGGCATTAAAAACGATTCCTGGGATTGAAACCGCTTCCAGTTGACAGGTACGCGAAATTGATGCCAGTTGTCAAGCTTGGGCCGGATTTTATTTGCCTTTGATAGCCCGGTTTGCCTGCGGGGGCATTTTCGTTTAAGCCGGAATGCGAAGGCCTCATGCCGAAAAAAATTCAATTTCGGGCAACTGGACACAGGTTAGACGGTTGCCATAAACGGCTCCGGTATCGATCCCGATTTTATTCGACTGCAACAGGGGTTCTTTAAATGGTGTATGTCCAAATATGACGCGTTTGCCGAAATTAAAATTAGAGTGAACAAATTCATCGCGGATCCAAAGCAGGTCCATCTTTTCTTGTGACTCAAGCGGCACCTTTTTGCGGAGACCGGCATGAACAAAGATATAGTCTTCAGTCTGATAATAAAGGTGCAGAGAATTAAAAAATTCGAGGTGTTTAGATGGAATTGGAAATGCTTTCGGGTTGTTTGACCGGTTCAGATATTCGTCCAGAGTCCGCTGCCCTCCGTTTAGCAGGTAGGTGAACCGATCGCTACCGTCCAAGTAATTTTGCAGCATATCTTCGTGATTGCCTTTTAAAAATATGGTTTCCGGGACAGACTTTTTAAAATCCGTCAGATAGTCCACCACCTCAACGGAACTCTGTCCGCGGTCGATATAATCCCCGATAAAGATCAATTGATCTTGGGCGTAATTTATCGGGATTTTGTCCATGAGTGCATAGAGTTTGTCAAAGCACCCGTGAATGTCGCCCACCACAAAGATTTTGTTCATGCTGATAACCAAAATTACCGGAACAAAAAAGAGCGCCCGGGTTGATCGAGCCGTGTTATTCCTTCCGCCTTTGCCGCCTGCAGTGCGGTTTGAAAATCGGTCGGTGAAAGAGACGCATTCAATCCTTTAACTTCGGAGGCTCGACCGCAGGGCCGGTATTGGGACATGAGGTTTACATAGCTGTGGGTTGAAATTTCCTGGGCGATAAACCTCATAATCTCACGGGTTCCCGCCAGTCCGCCGGGCAAGACCAGATGTCGAATCAACAGGCCCTTTTGGGCAATGCCGTCTTCATCAATGGTTAGGTCGCCGACTTGACGATGCATTTCGCGTAAGGCCTGGCGCGCTATTTCGGGGTAGTCCTTGGCCAGGCAGGCGCTTTCGGCGATTTGCGGTTCCCAGAATTTGAAGTCCGGCATGTAAATATCAAACACGCCGTCAAGCAATTTGAGCGTCGCAGGAAGGTCATAGCCGCCGGAATTATAGACCAGCGGCACTGAAAGACCTTCTTGGATTGCAATCTCAAGGGCGGAAAGAATTTGAGGCACCACATGTGAAGGCGTCACAAAATTGATGTTATGGCATCCGTGCTGCTGCAAGGCGAGCATGACGGCCGCCAGCTCCGCAGCGGCTATTTTTTGACCATGGCCCTCGTGGCTGATGTCAAAGTTCTGGCAAAACAAACACATGAGATTGCAGTGGGTAAAAAAAATGGTGCCGGAGCCGGCGGTGCCCACCAAGGGCTTTTCCTCACCGAAATGGGGATTGTAGCTTGAAACCAGGGCATGCTTGGCTGTTTTACATATACCGGTTTCGCCGGAAAGCCGGTCAACGCGGCACTTTTGGGGGCAAAGGTTGCAAGGACTTAGAAGCTTGTAGGCGGCGTTTATTTTTTCTTGCAACAACCCCTTTTTATAAGTTTGGATATATGCGGGTTCAAATTGTGAGCTTTGCGGCATTGCGTGATTCTTCTTGACGACAGATCAATCGGTGCTATGCTTTTTAGGTTTTGCGCCGCTTTTAATCGGTTCAACCAGAATCTTTTGGGCAAGTCCGCGCCCGAGCACATAGCGTTTGTAATCCGCCGCTATCGCCAGCTGTCCCTGGCGGTTGTTTGTTATGACCTCAATTTCATCTCCGAGCCGTAACCCCATTGACAACAATCGCATGCGGGCGCTGACGCCCCCGCTAAATTCTTTGAGAACAAGCCGCTCTCCTGGTTTTGCCATAATCAGCGGCATCAGTTGGATACGCTCTTTGAGACATTGCGCGCAGATACCGTAAATTTCCATTTTATGTTGAAGCATATGAAATCCCTGGACTGTCGCAATTTTATTCTGGAGTTCCTCCAGGTGATCTTCTTCGAATTCAATTATTTTTCTGCATCGGGTGCAAATCATGTGGTCATGATGCTGGCCCAGATGGCGGTGTTCGTAGCGAATGGCACCGTTGTCAAAGCTACTTTTATAGGCAAACCCGAAACGGCATAGCAACTTCATTGTTTCTCGAACAAAATCGGGATCGAGCTGCCAGCCGTTCTGGTCAAGAAATTTTAGCAGCTCGTCGATGGTTACATGCTTTTCTGTTTGCAAAAAGGCTTCCAGAACTTTGAATCGATCTTCGAAGTTATCGATTTGTTCTTGTTTAAAAAGCTTTTTGAACTGTTTTTTTTCCTGAATATGAATTTGTTTCATCTGGATTCCTAATTGGGACAATTCTATCCGGTAATAGACTTTTTAGGTGGAGACCGGCTTTAACGGCTTTAGATACCCATACGGTAGTGAATGCGAGTTTGGCCCGATGGATTTGGTTTCGGCAGGGGCCGATTAAAATTGGCTGTCCAGGTAGGATTAGAAATTAACCATCGGGTCCCGGTATTTCATAGGTGGTGCAACTGCCGCTGGGGCAGTTCCGGGTTTGCGCACGGGCGCCTTCACTTTTCTCGGAACCGTTGTTTAAGCTGTAACCCGAAACGCTTAGAATCCGTTCAAATTCTTCAGATTTGCAATGGGGGCATTTGAGCTCCACCTCATCTTCTTTTTTCATAACAAGTATTTCGAAGCAATCATTACATTTTAAGCATCT
>JASFGM010000327.1:0-4599 GCA_050123755.1 Desulfobacterales bacterium | reverse complement strand
TTTCGGATATGTTCAGGAGATCTTAAAATTTTTGTCTGGCAAAAGTCAAGAAAATAACATGAAGACTGGTAGAGATCAAATATTGCCCTCCCCAATATATTGCAGGCACATTATCAGATCTTTTTTGGGCTATGCTTCAGAATCTCTCCTTTTTTAATCGCACGGCAGCACCCAATAGCCAGCTCTACACAAAAATAATAATTCATAAAAAAAGAATGTTATAACGATCCCGGAATCTGTCAACCTAATTATTTTCTTATAAGCATAAAAAAATCTTGACAAATGCTGGCAAATTATTATATTTTTTTAGGGCAAAAAGAATGAACCGCCGATTTTCTATCTTCCGGAAACTTGAAGTGCGTGGTCGAATCACAGAAGTAATTAGACGCTAATTTGATTTGGGAAGGAGGTCAGGTTATGGCGACTGTTGATAAAAAAAATACCGAGAAAAAAAACAATTATCTGTCTTTAGTATATTTTTTTCTTGGCTTTGGATTATTTATGTTTACAAGAACTACCTTATTTGTACCTATTTCCATAGTTTTGGCTCCGATATTTATCCTTTTATTCACGCGTTCGCAAAAGCCTGGCAAGGGAACAATGTTCGTATTATTGGGTTTTTGTTTGAGTATTACGATTGCCTTGTGGGGGCTATTTGATTTTGGTGATGATACGTTCACACTTTTTTTTAATCTTATCAGAAGTGTGTTGTTAGCTGTCGTATTAGCGTTGCCATATATTGCTGATCGGTTGATGTATAATCAAGTTAAAGGGGTTTTGACGACACTTGTTTTCCCGGTATCTGCAACGGCGCTTTATTTTCTGAATTCATTAGAAGGTCCGTTTGATGGAGATGGGGTTTTCAGTCTGTATTTTATTGGTGATCTTTCTTTAAAACAACTCGTATCCGTCACAGGGTTGTGGGGACTGATATTTATCGTATCCTGGATTTCATCTCTAATATGCTGGAGTTGGGAAAATGAATTTCAATGGAATAAGATTAAGAAAGGGGTTGCCATATTCGCTTCTATCATAACGATCGTTTTTGTATTTGGAGGCGTCAAACATTCGCCTTTCATGTATTGTGATGATGTGAATACTGTAAGAATTGCTGCAGTTGTGTTGAATTCAGCAGATAAGGAGATTCCGAACCTTGAAAATATGTTTAAGACCAAAACCAGTTCTCCTTTTGATGTAAGGATGCGGAGAATAGAGAATTTAACAAAACAAGCGGCTTTAGGTGGTGCCGAAATTGTATCATTTCAAGAGTATGCCATAATTGTAGACGAAAAGAATAAAGAAAAATTGATTGAAGCATTTCAAAAAATTGCGAAAGCGCATCATATTCATCTTAGCATTTCTTATGGCGCCTTTGCCGAAGAGGGAAAGGGTGAAAACAGGCATATCTTTATCAATGATCAAGGCGAAATTGAGGTCAATTATTTGAAACGTTATCTATGGGGGCTTGATCCTATCGGCGGTGAAGCCGTGTATATGAAAAAAGGACCTGAAATAATTCCGGTCGTGAGTACGCCATATGGAAATATCGGCATATCAATCTGTCGTGATATGAGTTTTTCTGCATATATCCGACAAGCAGGAAAAAAGCATGTCGATATTATGCTATCCCCGGCATTTGATTTCCCTAAAGGGAAGGGACATCGGTATCTTATGCGGGCCATCGAAAATGGGTTTTCTTTTGTTCGCCCAACGTATAATGGCGTTACTTTTGCCGTTGATTATCATGGAAGAATTCTGGCATCAAAATATTATTTTGCGACTTCAAATGAGATCATGTATGCCGACGTTCCCATGAAAGGAAAAAAAACAATTTATCCGATCATTGGAGATGTATTTGCATGGCTTTGTGTTTTAGGCTTTGGCGCATTTATTGTGCTGTCAATAAAAGGCAAGGCATACCCGGGGAAAAATTAACCCCTTTGAAATTGTCAAATATGATTAAAAAACAAATGTTATTTCTATCAGGGGAGAACATAACCCACATGTTCTCCCCTTTGGTTGTCGACATAATTACCTGTTACAGTGAATTGTCAAGGAAGCTGAAAACACCTTGGCAAAAACGGTCGGGCTGTTCCCACATGGGGGTGTGGCCGGCACGCTCCACAACGCAAATTTCACAATGGGGAATCCCTTCGCTAAGCGTGATCGCCACTGGGAATTTGACAATATCGTGAGTTGAAACAACCACCAGAGTGGGAGCCGTGATACGGGCAAATTGTTCGGGCGGAATGGCTAAAGTGGTGAAGATGACTTCAAAGGACTCTCGCAGAGCAGGGGTTGCGCTCATGAGATTGATTTGGATGAAACGCGTTTTATCCGCCTCTGACAGGTTTCCCGGCTTGAAATAACGCGGAGTGGATTTTTCGAAAATCGCCTGATTGGCCTCACGGTTGCCATAGGCAGCGATTCGTTTCGCAATGGAAGGCGGTACTTTACCTCCGAAATCCTTATTGCGCGCCTGGGTATTGGAGAGAACGAGCGCCAGGACCCGATCGGGATACTTGACGGCAAAATCTTGAAGAAAAATAGCGCCTAACGAATGGCCGACGAAAATCGCCTTGGGAATTTTCATGGAATTCATGAACAGTGCCAGATCATTGACAAAATCTGCGTATGCATATCCGGAATCAGGTTTGGATGATTCGCCGAACCCGCGAAGATCATAGGCATAGGCCTTATACCGCCTCGGGAGTCTTTCAAATACTTTTTCCCAGACATCGGCCGAGAAGCTGTAACCGTGGACAAAGATAATCGGGATCAGGCCATCACCTGCAGTCCGGTAATTTAACGTGATGCCGTTTTCAAGTTTGACGGTGTCCGCCGATGCCTGGCCAAGTAGGCCAAAAAATACCAGCAGGATGACGAACAGGATTCCAAGGACTTTTTGATGGTTCATTGCAGTCTCCTCCTTTCTTGAGTGAGATATTATTACTGGAAATAAAAGTTGAGATATCCAGTTCGGCTTATAGCGAAAGAATGGCCTTCGTGGCCTGCTTATCCCGCATGAGTTGAATACCCTTCTCCGCCTCATCCAGGCTTAGACGATGAGAAATGAGCGGGTCCATGCTCACCTTTCCGGTCTCCAGCCATTTTATCGCGCCAACAAAATGTTTGGAGGTAAAGGCGACCAGGCCTAAAAGTGAGATCTCCTGTCTGGCCAGAATAATGGGCTCCAGTCGACCATCATTAGAATAACCCAAAGCAGCAATCTGTCCGCCGCCACGCACCATTTGGTAAGATAGGTTAAAGGCTTCCGGTGTTCCGCCCGCCTCAATGACCACGTCGGCGCCGATGCCATTGGTCAATTCCATAATTTCTTTAACCGGATCGCATTGATCCGATACAATCGTTACATCCGCACCCAATTTCTTCATCTTTTCCAGACGGGATTGATCTTGTTCAAGGCCCAGCGCAATGATTTTTGAAGCGCCGTAGGAACGGGCCGCCTGGGTTATCAGGAGCCCGATGACCCCCGGTCCAATGATGACGACGGTATCGCCCAGTGAAAACCTGATTCGGTCAAATGTGTGTACTGCGATTGAAAGCGGCTCCACGAGAGCGCCCTGCTCAAAAGTAACATTGTCAGGCAGATGATGGGCCGCTCTGGCCGGTATGCGCATGTATTCGGCAAAAGTGCCATTAAACGTTATCCCCACATGATCCCATTGGGGGCAGAGATTGGTCATGCCCTGCTGGCAGTAATAACAATGTCCGCATCCTAAAATGGATTCCGTTGTAACCCGGTCTCCTTTTTTGAATCCTTTTACATTTTTGCCGATTTGGGTAACGATGCCTGCGCACTCATGGCCCAGTACGATGGGTGTCTCCACCGGAAAGCGTCCGCGGTAGGTCCATTCGTAAAGAAGGACATCAGCGCCGCAAACTCCCGCTGTTTTTATTTCAATAAGGAGATCATCATCTCGCAGCGTTGGTACATCAATCTCTTTGACTTCAAAGTTTCCGGAACCTTCACAAACTTTAACGCCTGCTTTCATGGTCGGTTTCCTTTCTTTGCCCATATTAGGACGCTTCGAATGACAGGCTGGCACCCAATGCCTGCATTAAGGGAACGAAGTTTGGAACGGTCACCCGCAGCGCCTCTGCGGTTTCAATTTTGACACCTTCTGCGATTCTTAATCCCGCTACGGCCATAGCCATGACAACACGATGATCATCGTGGCCGTTAACAACACCATGTTTCAACAAGCTTTCCCTGATGATCAAACCGTCCTCAAGTTCTTCGACATCAGCGCCTAATTTGCTCAATTCCTGACACATAACCTTTATGCGGTCAGTCTCCTTCCAACGGGCACTAGGCGCATTTCGAATCGTCGTTGTTCCCTGTGCAAAACAGCCGACCACCGAAAGGGCCGGCAGGGCATCAGGCGTATCCCCCAGATCCAGCTCGATTCCCTTTAGATTGCCGCCTTTTATGACCAAACCTTCTTCAGTCGTTCGTATGTCCGCGCCCATAGCCTGGAGGAAATGAACCACTTGTTTGTCGCCCTGGGTATCATTCATATCAAGACCCCTGAGGAGGACATCGGAATTGGTGATTGCAGCAGCGCAGAGAAAAAA
>JASFGM010000326.1:0-4610 GCA_050123755.1 Desulfobacterales bacterium | reverse complement strand
TCGGTTTCTCCTGGGGGGTCTTGGCTGGAGCCATTTGCAATTGTATTATCCAGTATTGGGGTGCGAAACGGCTAGGCATGAAACTTCAAATCTCATTTGAATTAAATCACCCGGATTTAAGAAGATACATTGTCTTAACGTTGCCGCTTATGATCGGCTTGACCATGACATTTTCAAGGGAATTCTTTTTTAGGATTTTCGGCTCCTATCTTCCGCCGGGAGGCATTTCGGGTATCAATTACGGCCTGAAGATCATGCTTATACCGGTTTCCATATTCGGACAGGCCATTGGGACAGCGGCGTATCCATTTATGGCGCGATTGGTGGCTGAAGGAAAGACGGAGGAAATGAACGATCTGCTCAATAACACCCTGCGTTATTTAGCGTTGGTTATACCGGTTTCCGTGTTACTTATGGTGCTTAAAAATGAAGTGGTTCTAATTATCTACCAACGGGGTCAATTTGATGCCTCCGCAACCGCACTAACAGCTGATATTCTGATTTATCTTTTAGCGGGCGCGTTTGCAATGGCAGCTTACACAATTGTGCCCAGAGCGTTTTATGCCATGCAAAACACTGTATTCCCTGCGATTTATGGCAGCATCGCGGTCCTACTGAGTATCCCTTTTTACTATTTCGGATTACGATTCCTTGGATCGAAGGGTATTGCTTTAGCCATTTCGGTGTCAGGTATTCTTCAGGTGCTTTTTTTGTATATGCTGTGGAACAAAAGAAGTGATAATCAAGGAAGCCGCCAAGTTTATATTTTTTATACAAAAATGATATTTTTTAGCACGTTGTTGTTTCCTTTATTGTCCTGGTTTAAAACCAACGTGCTGGCAGCCGTGAATCCGGCCACTTTTTCCGGAAGTATTTTGATGGTCCTTCTGACAGGTGCGACGTTTACCTTAATCATGGGGCTAGTCGCCTATAGCTTGAAAATAAAAGAGATAACCGATGTAGCGGGCAAAATTGTGACGTATTTACAGCGGGTCATCACACCTCAATAAGCTTTCAAATCATCAGTCCCTTTCAGTAAATTTTGCAGCATTTGAGAATTGGAGTGATGGACTGGCTCTTTCGTTGCGGGTTACGGGTTACGAGTTGCGAGTCATGCACCGGCGATTTCAGTTTGCAATATTTATAGTGGTTGTCAAAAAAACGTTCCGATATTCAAACGTTTTTTTCTACAACCACTTATGCCGAACTTCCGTATTGCGGAACATTATTATGGAAAACGGTATAAACCCGTAACGCGGAACGCGCAACTCGGAACGACTCATTGTTGATTACCACCGAATCAGCGCACTTCCCCAGGTCAATCCCCCGCCGAAAACCGGTAAACAAACTAAATCGTTGGTCTTGATGATGCCGTCGCGGACGGCTTCATCCAGCGCAATCGCGCAGGAGGCCGAGGAGATATTGCCGTATTTTTGCAGCGTCAGATAAAAGCGTTCAAAGGGTACCTTTAACGATCTGGCAATGTTTTGAAACATACGGACATTGGCCTGATGGGGAATGAACCAGTTGACGTCCTGCACATTTAAGTTGTTGGCTTCGAGGGCTTCCATAATCGAGTCGACAAAATGCCGCACGGCCACACGAAAACTCATGCTGGCTTCAATCATATTCAAATAGTGCAAACCGCGCTCAACACTTTCATGGGAAATAGGAGTGGTTTTGGAGCCGCCGCCGGGCAACAGCAAATCCTGGCCATTGGCGCCATCTGTGTGTAAATGGGTGGAAAGAATTTCGGGTCCGTCATCCCCTAAAGTGAGTAAAGCGGCTCCGGAACCGTCCCCCCAGAGAATACAGGTCGAGCGATCATTCCAGTTGAGCGTTCGGGTCATGATTTCAGAGGCCACCACCAGAACGCGTTTAAAGGTTTCGTTTTTGAGGTATTGTTCGGCGATATTTAAGCCGAAAATAAAGCCGGAACAGGCAGCGGCAACATCAAACGTCACCGCCTGGGGGGCGTTCAGCTTGGCCTGCAGCCAGTTCGCAGCCGAAGGGCAGCACGTATCCGGTGTGATCGTGGCCATGATAATTAAATCGATGTCTTTAGCGGTCAAGCCGGCCGTATCCAAGGCTTTTAGCGCGGCTTCATAACCCAGATCGGATGCCGTAACATCCGGAGCGGCAATTCTTCTTTCTGCCACACCGGTGCGCTTTTTAATCCATTCATCGGAGGTGTCCAGCCCCATGTTTTGCAGATCAGCATTTGTCAGGCGTTGCGGCGGAACATACGAGCCGGTCCCCAGGATTCTAATCGATTGCACTTTTCAGTACTCCTCAAATATAGCGATCTACCATCTCTGTGATCATCTTTTCAACCCCTTGGGGGCCTTCCTTTTGTTGCACCTCTTGAATCAGATTTTTAATTTTTTGGTAGGTTGCCGGATCGTGTTTTAAATCATCAGTTGAACGATAGGCGCCGCCGCGACGACCGGCCCGATAAATTAGCCGGTCGCTTTCAGAGAGCGCTTGATAGGATTGAATTATCTTTAGCATTTTTTCTTTATCATCCGGAAACGTGCCGCTCACCTCTTCAAGTAGATTCATGATATGATCACTGGTTACCGTACTGGTAATTCCCTCAAGGGTCTCGATGAATCGTTTTAATTCCTCAGCAAGCATGTCATCGGTTTGCATGCTGAAACTTCCATCCTCCAGCTTTTCATACAGGGGAACGTGGCCCGGCACTCTGAGGCTGCGTAGCCGGATAAAATGAGGATTAATTTGATTCAATACCTTTGCGGTTTCGACCGCATGCTCCCGCCACATTTCCTGTCCACCCAGCCCGGGCATCACATATTCGGAAACTTCCATACCGGCCTCCAACAGTTTCTTACCGGCTTCGATGTGCTGCGCGGCGGTTACACCTTTTTTCATTAGCTTCAGCAGCGCGTCATAGCCGGTCTCCAGTCCAATGTGAACCCTATCCAGACCGGCCTGTCGAATTTGTCTTAATGCATCGACGGATTTGCGAACAACCGTTCTGGAACGGGAATAGGTGGTTATCCGTTTGATGTCTGGAAATTGTTCTTTGAGAAATGTTAAGACCTCAACCAGGTCTTTTGTTTTCATGATCAGATTGTCGGCATCTTGCAAAAAACAGGCGTCGGTTTGATAGTACAGCCAGGCAGCAATGCTTTTTTTATTGATGTTGGTGCCGGGTTGATTAAAAAGAGTGCTGATCACCGCATCATTGACCGCTCCGCTGTATCCCAGTTTCCATGAAAGGGCTTTGATGTCATCTGTAATTTTTTTTGCAGTCTTTATGTCCTGCTTTATTTCATCAACGGTTCGCAGTGAAAATTTGCGTGTTTTGTAAACCGGACAGAACAGGCACTGGTTCCAGGGGCAATTGCGTGTAAGACGCAACAGCAGGCTCCGGGCTTCATTGGGCGGCCGGATAGGACCCTGTTCGAATCGGTGGTGAGCTTTTTTCATGGTAATCCTGTGGTAATAGGTGCGAAGTGACTAAAGTGAGCTAAAGTAAGATAAAGTGACTAAAATGCCTAAAGTGAGCTAAAGTGCCTAACGTTAAGGAATTCTGTCTTTTTTTTAAAAGATTGCGCGAAGCGAAACCACAACTTTAGGCACTTTAGACATTTTAGTTCACTTTAGTCACTTTGTTATTTATGCGATATATTTCCATATTTCAATAAAAAAGGGCGGCATGGTTTACCGCCCTTTTATGTTGATATGATTTAGGCAATTGGTGAAGGTTTACAAAGATGCTCCTGTTCCATTGCGACGCGTCCACAACCGCCGCACACAAACTTCATCGCCGCCAGTTTATCTTTACAGAGGTGCGTATGATCCGTCTCGGTCGCCCCGCAGAAGCTGCATTTGGCTTTATCGCCGCACGGATTGCACAGGTGTCCCGGTTCGTGGGCTAATGCCCCACAGTTTTTACATGTGTAAGCCATCATTAACCTCCTTTTAGAACCTGTCCAATAAAAAAAATATCAGACAATTTTCCGATTTCAAATGATGTGTTTTTTACAGCATCAATATGAGTATTGTTGCTAAAAAGTCAAGAAAGGCAAATCGGGCCTAAATTCGCTTCGTTCACAACCTGTCGAGAGCCTCAAGGTCGTGCGATTGGAATGATGGAAAGATGGAATACTGGGCACGCAATGAAGCTTTATCGCCATGTTGGGTCTCTGAGCTGCAGCACATTCCATTATTCCATACAGGCGGCATAAACCCGGCATCGTTAAAAGCCAAATACTTTCAATATGTTATAGAAGTTTTGAGATACCTATCGTAAATCCTTTTGATCTTTCTTTTCGTCGGTTTGCTCTTTTGGCTTAGGAAGTACCGGCTGGATGATGGTGATTGGCAGTTTGAGGGTTCTTTCTAAAATACCTAATAGACCCGAACCTACTGCGGTGGGTGAGAGCGGTATGACATCCGGATCATCTAATTTGCCGGTCGCCCTGAATGGAAGCGATACCAAAGTGCCGCCCAGAATGTTGCCGACCAGGGGAATGTGCTTGACGATGCGATCAACCGTTTTAAATGGCGCTACCAGCACCGTAAGGTCCATTTTCTTTTTGACCAGTTTAATTTCTCCTGCACAGGCGATTCCCATGGACGGG
>JASFGM010000325.1:0-4631 GCA_050123755.1 Desulfobacterales bacterium | reverse complement strand
AGGTCCAGTATTTGAATAAGTTTTTTAAAAGCATTTCAAAATCTAATTTGAGCTTTCGCTGAACGCCTAAAGTGAATGATAAGCTTTTTTAATCATCAGGCAACCCGATGTTAGAATCATAGTGTTTTGAGCAGTTGTTTTCACGCGTGTGCCTGCTAGAAAATAGCCCTCTGAAACAGCTTAAAAACAAAAATCAACAGCACGCCGCCGAAAATTTTGCGAACCGTGCTGCCCTTTAATTTTTCAGCCATAATCCGCGAGCCCAGCTGCCCCCCTGCAATGGAAAAAATAGCTGCTGTCAGTATAAAATTCCAGTCCGGCGCAGCGATGGAAATGTGGGCCAGAAAGCCGCTGAATGAAGAAAATACCACAATAAAAATTGAGGTGGCCGCGGCAGTCTTTGTGGGAACTTTTAAAATATATATTAGCATCGGCACGATAAACACACCACCGCCGATTCCTAAAAGGCCGGCGAAAAACCCGATGATCATCCCGATAAGGCTGCCGCCAAAGACACGGCGCGCCGAACCGATGCTTACTGTTTCGGTTTCAATCTTTCCGGAAAAAATCATGCGAATCGCAGCCAAAAAAACCACGACGGCAAGGATTGCGGTAAAAATACGAAGATTTACTTTCGACGTCACATAAGCGCCTAAAGGGGCAAAAAGAGACGAGGATAAAATCAACGGTATTCCGATTTGCACGTCAACCATCTTTTTTCGAAAATAGATAATGGCGGCAGAGATGGCGGCAATGCCGTTTAAGAACAGTGAAGCCGATACCGCGGTGCTGACCGGAAAATGCAATAAGATAAAAAGAGGTGAGAAGATTAAGCCGCCGCCGAGGCCGACCATGGTGAGTATAAAAGAAGCCGTAAAAATTAGTGGAAATAGGACAAACCAGGACATCTGAATGATGCTCCGTTGTTGTAGTCCTCCATTTACACCACATTTAAAACCGAAAAGCAAGTACAGTCAAAAAGCATTCGGTTTACCGCATATAATAAATCGACCCCACAGGCCAATCCCGTAGGGCCGATCTACCGTTGAAGGGGTTATGGACATCATGGAGGTATATGCCAAGTGAAAACCCCTTGACTATAATACAAAAGCAAATTTTATGCCATATTTTAGCTGTTGATCCTGCGCTGGGCCGTGATACCGTAGCGCTTCATTTGGTTCCAAACCGTGACCCGTGTAACGCCCAAGATTTCAGCGGCCCTGGACTGGTTACCACCGGTCTGTTTAAGCGCATCAATCAGCTGTTTTTTCTTTCTTTCTCCACGGTTCAATTGCGTTTTTTTCATTATTTTCAAAGGTTTAGATCCTTGGTAAACGTCAGGTGGGAAATGATACGCTTGGATCATAGGTTCCTGGCAGGTAACAAACGCATACTCAAAGGCGCTTTTGAGTTCCCGGATATTTCCAGGCCAGGAATACGTCATCAGTTGCTCCATGGCCGCGGTAGTCATACCTTGAATATTTTTGTCGCTTTTTAGCCGGAGACGGCGAAAAAAAGATTCAGCCAGCAGCGGAATGTCCCCCACGCGTTCTTTCAATGCCGGCACGCTGATCGGTATCACGTTAATCCGGTAAAAGAGATCCTTCCGGAAACCGCCATGGTCAACCAGCTGCCTGAGATTACGGTTGGTAGCCGTGATGATTCTTACATCAACTGCAATGGGCCTGTTATCCCCCACGCGTTCAATGACTTTTTCTTCCAGCACCCGCAACAGTTTGACCTGGATGGTCAACGGCAGGTCGCCGATTTCGTCCAGAAAAATATCACCGCCGCGGGCCGCTTCGAATCGGCCCTCGCGGCTCCTCACCGCTCCGGTAAAGGCGCCTTTTACATGTCCGAAAAGTTCACTCTCCAGCAGGGATTCCGTCAAGGCGGCGCAGTTAACTTTGACGAAAGGTTTTCGTTTGCGTCCACTCATCTTGTGAATGGCACTGGCGACCAATTCTTTCCCTGTCCCGCTCTCTCCAAAGATAATCACCGGGGCATCCGATTGGGCCGCATTGGTGATAAGATCAAAGACCTGCCGCATCGAAGCTGAAGTCCCAAGTAATCCATGGAAACCATTTTCCGATCTGAGCTCCCGCCGAAATGCCGCAATCTGGTTATCTTTTTCAACAATTTCAGTAATGTCTGTAACGGTTTCGACAGCCCCCAGGGCTTTGCCCGCGGAGTCCTTGAGAAGAGACGCATTCTTTAACACATGAATGTAACTGCCGTCTTTTCTCATGAAGGTGCACCTGCGCATATCCAGCTTGCCTGTTTTAAACAACGCGCACCAGTGATCACCCGACCCTTCAAATGCAATTTCACAGATATTGCAATTTAAAATAGAGCAAGGCTTGCCGATCATCTCATTGCTTGTATACCCGGATATTTTTTCAAGGGCCTTATTTGCGGAAACGATGGTTCCACCCGAATCTACAATCATGATCCCATCTTGGATTGTGTCGACAACTGTCTTCCAATACTGATTTAACTCCTGTTCAAGCATCTAAATCACCCCTGTTAAATTTTAACATATGTTAATTTTTTTTCTTTAACAATTTAACAGTCGTTTAGCAAGGTGTTTTTTCAATTTAATCGTTAAGGGAGCGTATCGCTATTCTATCGCCATACAGATGAGTAATATATAACCTTCCGGAAATATTTATTATTTAATATTAACCGATTGGCATTTTGTTTAAAAAACAAAAATTTTGCGCGTTTGGTATATTGTTTGCTATAAATGCAAACTCTAAGCACACTTGAGGTGTCTAATTGGAAAAAAGTGCGCAACATACACTGGATCTTCGAGGCGTCATCATTCCTTTTTCACTGCTGAAGGCCAGCCAGGTATTTAAAATAATAAAGCCCGGCGAGTTGCTGGAAATTTGGTGCAGTGATCCTGATATCCAAGAGAATCTTGTTAAGATATTGCCACATTCCGCCTACGAATTGACCCTAATGGAAGAATTAGAAGAAGATTGTTATTTTCGAATTCAACTGAAAAAGAGAATCTAAATAAAGAGGCCAAATTATGAAAATTGCAGTGAGCTCATCCGGAAAGGATTTTGATGCCCAGCTCGACCCCCGATTTGGGAGGGCAGCCTATTTCATTATCGTTGACCCGGAAATCATGGCATTCGAGGTCGTGGAAAACAAGCAAAACCTTAATCTGCCCCAAGGAGCGGGAATTCAGTCGGCAAAAACAATTGTCGATAACAAGGCCAATGTTTTAATTACGGGTCATTGTGGACCGAAGGCCTTCAAGGTATTGCAAAGCGCCGGGGTCATAATAGCCATCGGCGCAAAAGGCAGCGTTGCCGATGCCATTCAACAATATAAAAACGGTGAACTGGAAGTCGCCCAAGAAGCCGATGTGGAAGGTCATTGGGTCTAGTTGTCCTATTTTGGATTATGGATTTCGGCCGGCGACGAGCCCATCAGCTGTGAGTCGAATGCGGATTGAGGGTGACAAAGTGGTTGAAGATATTATCTTTAATCTGTGGTTTACAAAAAAATACAAAACTTGACAAAGGGGTGGAGAAGAAAAATGGTTGAAATTCAGAGTAATATGCCGGATCTCGAACAGAAAAAGGATCCGCAGGCGGAACAGAAGGCGAAAAATGAATGGTCTTTACAAAAAATAAAAAATAAATTCATCGTGATGAGCGGCAAAGGCGGTGTGGGCAAAACCAGCACATCGGTCAATCTTTCCATCGTGCTTGCCAAAAAGGGTTTCAAAGTCGGTATCATGGATGTAGATCTCCATGGCCCGGATATACCCAGAATGCTGGGATTTGGGGGTATACTGAATTTAAGTCAAAACCAGAAATTGAATCCCGCCAGTGTCTCTAAAAATTTGAAGGCTGTTTCGATCGAATCCCTTATGCCTGAAAAGGATGATGCAATTATATGGCGAGGACCCCTTAAGTATTCCGCCATTCAACAGTTTATCGGAGATGTGGAGTGGGGTGAATTGGATTTTTTAATCATTGATTCGCCCCCCGGAACCGGTGATGAGCCATTGACCGTTGCCCAGACGATTTCAGATGCGAAGGCCATCATCGTTACAACGCCCCAGGAAATCTCGCTAGCCGATGTTCGCAAATCGATCAATTTCTGCAAAGCTGTCAAAATGCCGATCTTTGGGATTATCGAAAATATGAGCGGATTTGCCTGCCCGCATTGCGGTGAAATGATCGATCTTTTCGGCAGCGGTGGCGGTGAGAAAACAGCACAGCAATTCGGGCTGACATTTCTGGGACGAATTCCCTTTGATCCAAATATGGTTGTTTGCGGAGATTCAGGCATATCTTATCAGGAAGCCCATGCGGATTCCAGGGTAACACAGGCCTTTGATGAGATTTCGGATAAGATGGCCGAACTTGCATAGCAGACATTTGCTGCAGCCGGAGTTCAAGTGTACGTCGGGCAAGCCGGCACAATTAAAGACATCGTGAATAAGTACAAAAATGGAGAGCTGACACCCGCCAGCCAAGCCAATGCGCCGTCTCACGCCGGAACCGGCGGGATGGGTATGGGCCGCGGCAGAGGAAAGGGCGGCGGAGGCGGTCTGGGAGGCAGAGGCAGAACTGGTCGTTAAAGTCAGAGAAATAATGACAGCGTAT
>JASFGM010000324.1:0-4639 GCA_050123755.1 Desulfobacterales bacterium | reverse complement strand
GATGCGGCGGTGCCCGCCCACGGTTTTGTATGCTTTGATATGACCGGACTCGATCCAGTTGATAATAGTTTTGGCCGACACGTTGCAGAGTTGACTGGCCTTGAAAACGGTCAATACGTCTTCCATACGAACGCTCCTTTCCGTTTAGTGGTTTTCAAAAAAAACCTTACGGAATTCAAACGTTTTTTTCTACAACCACTGATACCGCGCTTCCAAATTCGGGAACATTATTATGGAAAGCGGTAATTACAGTTATTACAGTTTTTTTAATAAATATAGTTTTATTATTTTGTCAAGCATTTTTTTGAATTCAGGGTGTTTTTTTATAAATTACTAAAAAAATTAGGATAAAGAACTGAATTATCGATAAATCAAGATTTATAGTTATTATAGAATTTATAGAATTTAAAGATAATAAGGGTATCTACAATCCATATCGTATCAAAAGGCTGGGGATTCATCAGCTTTAATAGGTTGAGCGCGTGTCCTGTTGAGCCAGTCAAAAAGGATCATATCTGATTTTATTTTTTACAGGACCAAAGGGCAGACTTCTCAAAGGGGAATCGGATAGCTGCACTTATGCCGCACTTCCGAATTTCGGAATATTATTATGGAAAACGGTATAACCGGCAACGGGCTAACGGGCTCAAGCGGCCAACCTAAGAAGTGGAGCGTATGATCATTCGGAATGGGCTTCTTCTTTTTCTGCTGATTTCTGGGAAATCGGGAAGGTAATGGTAAATGTGGTTCCGGAATCCACTTTGCTTTTGACCTGAATATCACCACCATGATCCTTGATGAAACCATAACAGACCGATAAGCCGAGACCCACACCTTTAACGCTGTCTTTGGTGGTAAAAAAACTGTCAAAAATCTTTTTAAGGTGCTCTTCCTTGATGCCGATGCCGTTGTCGGCTATTTCGATCCTGACATTTTCATCTTCGGCAGCCGTTGTCACACTCAACGAACCACCATCGGGCATGGCGTCGCGGGCGTTGGATACTAAGTTTAGAAAAACCTGCCGCAATTGATCTTTTGAGGCCTTGATTTGCGGGAGCCCCTCTGCAAAAGATGCTTTGATTTTGATGTCATTTTCCTGCAATTGTTTTTCGTGCAGAAGCAGAATTTCATCCAGAACCATATTGAGGTCGACGGCCTGTTTTTCTTGCTGGTCGGGTTTGGAAAATGAAAGCATTTTTCGTAACATATCGCTGAGTCTGACCGTTTCAGATAGCGCCATTTCCAGAACCTTGCGGCGCTTACTCTGGGGGGAAACCTCGGTCTTGAGCAGTTCAAGGGTATTCATGATTCCATACAGCGGGTTATTTAATTCATGGGCAATCTGGGAGGTCAACCGCCCCATGGCCGCCAGTTTCTCGGATTGCAGTAATTGCTCCTGGGTTCGCCGCAGTGCGCGTTCCATTTCCAGGCGGTCCTTCAGGTCGACAAAGGAGCCAACCGAAGCAATTTCTTTGCCGTTGGTATCATAAATAATCGCCGTTGAAAGATTGCCCTCAACCACCGTGCCATCCTGCCTGACATATACCATTGGATATACATTCAGCCGGCCGACTCCGCCATGCTCAGGACTTCGCACCATTTGCATGACCTTGCGCGCCATCCCATCGGGATAAATCTTATCGATATTCATTTTGCCAATGACATCGGTGGACTTATATCCGAGAGTTTCTTCCGCAGCCCGATTCCATATCAGGATATCGCCCTGCATGTCTGTGGCCATGATGGCATTGGGTGAGCTTTGAATGATTTTATTGATAAAATCGTGCGCCTCTCGGAGCTGTCTTTCCATCAATTTCCGGTGTGATATGTCCACATTCAGACCTTCATACCCGAGGATATTTCCATTTTGGTCGTAGCGGGTATGGCCGGTTAACAAAACAGGGACGGTGCTGCCATCTTTACGTTTAAATTCAACCTCGTAATCGATGACATGTCCTTCGCGTTCAATCATCTCTCTAAATTTTTGACGATCCTCCGGTCTCACATACAGGTCTTTGGTGATATCAATATTTAAAAATTCGGCCTTGCTCTTGTAACCCAGCATATCGAGCAGTGCCTGATTGGCGTTTATAAATTTTCCTTCTTTGCTGCTAAAGAAAACCCCGGTACGCATATTTTCAAAAAGCCTTTTAAAATCCTCTTGGGAGGCCTTGAGTCTGTTTTCCATCTGGATTCTATGCGATTGGTCAACGATAATACCTTCATAACCTAAAACGTTTCCAGCTGAATCATAGCGCACGTGGCTGGTAAGCAAGACCGGTATCTGGCTGCCATCCTTGCGCTTATATACCTCCTCGTAATCTACGACACGACCTTCGCGTTCGATCATTTCCTGAAACTTGCGTCGATCCTCAGGCCGTCGGTAAAGATCATGGGCAAGATCGATAGCTAAAAATTCGGTTTTGCTATCATAGCCCAACATGTCGACAAGCGTCTGATTGGCAGTTTGTAATTTACCTTCTTTGCTGCTAATATAAACCCCGCAACCGACATGTTCGAACAAACTTCGAAAATCCTCTTCCGAGGCTCTGAGCAATTCTTCCCGTTTTTTGCTTTCGGAAATATCCCGACAAATGCTCAGCTTCGAAATAGTGCCATCTTCATTTTCAAGAGGTACTTCCCTCACGTAATATGTCTTTCCCACCTGAGGAATATATATTTCCCGGCTAATTTTTTTGCCTTCAAACACTTCACCCGATCGGCACCAGGGGCATTTTTCTGCCGTTTGATTTATCAATTCGTGGCATTTTTTGCCGATACCGTCACCAAATTTCGCAATCATCGTACTATTCATGTATTCAATAATAAAATCCTGGTTTATAACGTAAATGCCGTCTTCGAAAGCTTCCAAAATTGCAGTTGACATACTAATGTTTTTATCCATGAGTGTTGACCTCTTAATAATTTAAGAACTTGGAATTCCCAATTTTTGGAATTATTTTTGGGCGTTGCAAACCAAAGTATTTTTCTTCAATTTAGCATAAACGTTCAAATCCGACTTGTCGAGATGATTTTTAAATGGGTCTGGAAAAGCTGAAGGCTTTCAAAACGCTTGCGGGGGTGAAGGGTAATTTTGGATTAGTTGACGCAATTTTATTTATATCTATTTTATGCTATAAATTTGCTGAAAGGGTTCAGGGTTCTATGTTCAGGGTTCTGGGTTTCCGGCAGCTGCTGTGCGTTGCCCGAATCTTCGGTTTTTATCTGTCATCTGACTTCTGATATCTGTCTACGACTCGGCTGCCTTCGACAAGCTCAGGCCCCGAGCATGCCGAGGGGAACTCGTCGCAGGCTGTTAATTAACCTCTGAACCTTTAAACGTTGAACCTTTGAACCAGGAAACTGACACCTGACACCTGGACACTGAAACCAGTAACCAGAAAAGATACATACCCAATAATTGGAATGATGAAATGAGGAGGCGCAGCTATGGATAAAAGGGTTTCCGATATTCTTGAGATTGCTATAAAAAGGGAGCAAGAGGCGTATGACTTTTATATGGCCATCCATGCTAAAGTTGCTGATCCGAGCGTGAAAGAGACTTTGGAATTTATCGCCGGGGAAGAAACGAAGCATAAGGCCTTTTTGGTGAATTATCGCGACGGCAATTTCGGCGAGAAGGCTTTGAGAATGAGCGATGTGGTTGATTATAAAATTGCAGCGTATTTAGAAGAACCTCAGGTAGATGAGAATATGAAACCTGAGGATGTGTATCTGGTGGCCTCCCACAGGGAACAGAGATCTTATCTGTTCTATACGGAGTTGGCGAACCTGCATGCAGATGGTGAATTGCGAGAAATGTTGCTGAAAATGGCCAACGAAGAGTTAAAGCATAAAGAAAAAATGGAATATCTTTACGCCAATACGGCCTTTCCGCAGACATCCGGTGGGTAGCCCCGGATGTCCGGTTCCAAGGTTCTCCGTTCAAAGGTTCAGAGGCTAGATTACAGAAAGAAAAGCCATCGGGAAGAGTTAAATAGTTGATTGGTTAAATGGTCAATTCGTCAATGGATTCAATCCGTCCTAAACTATTTGACTATTTAACCAATTAACTTATCGACGAAATTAACGGCTGAGCCGCCAAAGGTAAGAGCCCTTGAACCCTGAACCTTGAACTTTGAAGCGCGCTTACTGCGCTTCGATAGGGATAGTGGTGACCGGAATCGGGGAGTTTTTGACCACTTTTTCAGTTACACTGCCAAAGCGATAATGCCCCTTCTCTCCATGGCTGGCCATGACGACCATATCCACTTTTTCACTATCGATCAGCTTTAAGATTTCCTGGGCCGGATCGCCGACCGAAATATGTTTGATATACAGCGGACAGTCTTCCAGATATTTTTCACATACCTGTTCCAGTCTCTTGCTGGCTGATTTATCCGCCCATTCCATTAATTTGTCCACATGTGATCGATCAAAATCACCATACCAGGATTTATGATGGGCAATATCCTCGATTACATAAAGGACATGGATTTCGGCCTGATATTTTTGAGTTAACGAAGTCACATACGGCAATGCCTTTTCCGCGCTGTTTGAAAAG
The DNA here is from genome assembly GCA_050123755.1 of Desulfobacterales bacterium. Classification (GTDB taxonomy): domain Bacteria; phylum Desulfobacterota; class Desulfobacteria; order Desulfobacterales; family JAHEIW01; genus JAHEIW01. Next base: position 75 of record JASFGM010000324.1, on the reverse strand, counting down.
TCAGTCGGCCAGAGTATTTTTTTCACTTCCATACTGATTCCTCCTTTTTCAATCGCCTCAACGTAGTTGCTCATC
>JASFGM010000323.1:0-4640 GCA_050123755.1 Desulfobacterales bacterium | reverse complement strand
CGTGCTGGAACCCTTGAATGACCAGATGAGCAAAGCCTTGATCGAAAATATGATGAAGACCGAGGCATTACCGCGCAACATTATGGATAAAATTATTCAACGTGCCGACGGCAATCCTTTTTTCATCGAGGAAGTGGTGCGTTCGTTCATTGATCAGGGTGCCCTTATTGTAAAAAACGGCGCCTTTGAGGTTAGTGCCAAGATTGAGACCATGATTATACCGCAGACGATCAACGATGTGCTTATGGCCAGAATTGACCGTCTTGAAGAAAAGACGCGGGATCTGTTAAAGGTCGCCTCGGTGATCGGGAGAAGCTTTTTCCATAGTATTCTCGTTGAGGTGGCCAAGACAATTAATGAAATAGACCGACGGCTTGCATATCTGAAGGAAGCCCAGTTTATCCGCGAGCTGAAGAAATTTAAAGAATTGGAGTATTTATTCAAGCACGCGCTCGTACAGGAGACCGCCTATGCGTCTATTTTACACACGAAGCGCAAGGCGCTTCACTTAAAGGTGGCGGAATCCATCGAAAAGGTGTTCAATCACAGATTGCATGAGTTTTACGGTATGCTTTCCTACCATTGCAGTAATGGTGAGGATCTGGATAAAGCGGAAGAATACCTGATAAAAGCGGGCGAAGAAGCATTGAAAGTCTCGGCTTCAAGTGAGGCGCTGCATTACTATCAGGAAGCGTTGAGCCTTTATCTAAGGAAGTACGGTGATACGGCCGGACCCGATAAACTGGCCATGCTTGAAAAAAATATCGCACTGGCCTTTTATAATAAGGGCCAATATGCAAATGCGTTGGAGTATTTTGACAGCGTTTTGAGGCGATGGGGAGCCGGATTTTCAAAAAACAAGGCGGTGGTCATTCTGAAGCTAATCGCGGATATGCTGAATCTGGTCGTAAAATTATATCTTCCATCACAAAAGACAAAGCAGATCCCGGGCAAAAAGGATAATGAAATCGTCAACATTAACTATAAAAGAGCCGTTTCACTGGTTTATTTGGACCCAGCGGGTTGTTTTATCGGTTTGCTTAGAGGACTGAGATGGCTTGGCAGGTTTGACATCGCAAAGGTAGAAAATGGTTTTGACATGTGGGTCAGTGCCAGCGGTCTTTTCTCATGGACCGGCATATCCTTCAAATTGAGCAAAAAAATTGTAGAATATGCGAAGCAGGTCGCGAACGAGAACGATATCAAACAGGTGTTTTATTGCAATTTTTTTGAGCTTTTATATAATTTTTTTGCAGGAAATTGGGAAGATATCAAAGCCTATGACGAAAGTTTGATAGAGCCCAATTTAAGAATTGGAGAATACTGGCATGTATCAACTTATATCGACGTTCACGGTCACATCCAAATTGAACAGGGCGCCTTTGGAGAAGTAGAAAGACTTATCGATAAATTATCCGAGATCTGGGCAGCTTATGAAGATGAAAATGCCAAACACTATCAATATTCACTGCGAATAAAAATGTTATTGAAATCTCGAAGGCTTTACGATGCGCTGGTTGAGGCAGATGCGGGCGTTTCATTTCAGAGCAAAACGGGTCGGCTGTTTGCGGCTGTATATTATCTCGGATTCAAAGCGATCATACAGATTCTTTTAAAAGATATTGATGGCGCCCGGGATACATTGTCGCAAACCCGTAAACTGATATCAAAAATTGGCCGCATAACGCCATTCTACATCAACAGTTTTTTGATCGGACAATTTTGTTTCGATCTTTATGAATTGAAACGGGCAATTCTATCCGATGATAAGCCTGACATCGCTAAATACCGGAAAAAAGTGGCGCTTAGCGGGAAGCAAGCGTTAAAGAATTCCGACAAAAGCGCACTTGATCGGGCCGAAATCTTTCGGCTGATGGGCACCTATTGCTGGCTTGTGGGGAAAAAAAATAAGGCCATAAAATGGTGGGATAAAAGCATGCGCGAGGCAGACCGTTTTGGGTTCCGAATCGAGGCTGCCAGAACCTATAGGGAAATTGGAAAACGCCTGCTTGAGGGCAAAAGCAGGTTCAAAAAAGACGGCGACACGCGGGCGGAAGAATATCTGGCAAAAGCCCGAATCGTGTTCCAGGAAATGAAGCTGCAGTGGGATATAGATGAACTGGATAAGATCGTTGCATCAAAGGTTTAGTGTTTTAATTCCGGCCACTGCGGTTCACTGATTTTCAGGCTTTCAAAAGAAGGGGTTGTTCAAGGAGGGTGGAAGATCGCTATGTTTGAACATGTTGTTTGTGTATATCCTTATCGAATCGGGCTAAAAAGATTCAAATTTTGTCCACCCTTAGGAATTGAATACATTGGAACCGTCGTTGAACCGCACACCCGGACCCTGGATATCCTTGACCTGCGCAAAGAACCCACCCACACCGTTGATTATTTGCGTCCCGAAACAGACCTGGTGTGTTTTTCGATCAATTGGCAACGGGATATCGAGTTTTTGCACGCGGAAATTCGGTCTGTTCCAACGGATATCTTGACTATTTTAGGGGGGCAGCAGGTCACCGATGATCCGGAACGCTGGTTTGCGGCCTTTCCAAATGTTAATGCAGTCGTTCGCGGTGAAGGCGAAGAAATTATGGAAGACCTGTGCCGGGGGGTGCCGCTTGAAAATATTGCCGGTCTCAGTTTTCGCAGGGGAACCGATATTGTTCACAATCCCGCCCGCCGCTTAGGGCCCCTGATGGATCATCTTTATCCCAACCGCAGCCTGCGCCGCTACACCTATGAATTGGAAATATCGGGTTTTAACACCGGGATAGAATTCGATCTGATCTCCGCTTCGCGCGGTTGCCCATTTAACTGCGCTTTCTGCTCCTTCAACCGCAATCCTTGGGGGCAGAAGCGAGGCTGGTCCGGCCGTTCACCCGAATCCGTCGTCGAAGAGCTTGATTTGATCAAAGCGCCTTTTGTTGCCTTTACGGATGAGCTATTCACCTATGATATGGATTGGGTTGCGCGGATTTGTGATTTGATTCTGGCCCGCGGGATTCGTAAGAAATACATCGTGAATGCACGCCTGGAAATTGCCCGGCGTCCGGATGTGATCCAAAAAATGGAGCAGGCCGGATTTGCAATTTTAATGCTGGGGGTTGAATCCGCCCAGGATAAAACGCTGCGCTCCATGCGCAAGGGTTTCAACACCGCCAAGATTCGCGAATACTTCGATGTGCTGCGCGACCGTCCGATAATCTTGCACGGGTATTTCATCCTGGGTAACATTGGGGAAAGCGTCCAGGAAATGGAGCAGATCGTGCCATTTGCCCGTGAGTTGGGGTTGGACACGCTAAACCTATGCATGCTTCACACCCTTCCGCATTCAGGCATAGAAGATCTGGTCGCCCAAAATCCTGATTATCATATTGCCCCCAACGGGAAGGTTTATTCGGACCATTGTTCGCTAAAAGAGCTCAAGCGATTACGCGGCAACCTTTTTAAAGAATTCTATACCAAGCGTCAAATGCTGAATATTATGGACAAAGCAAAACGAAACGGCTTTTTTAAGCACTTTCCTCAGCTTCTTTTTAAAATACCTCAATTCGCATCTTCCTTCCAAAAGCTCTTTGTCGCCAACCCCCGAAAACGAAAATCCAGCAGTTGGGTCAATCAGCGCCAGAAAGTGGATGAAAACATATGACAAGCTTCGCAGTAAAGCATCATCTATTGATCTTATTTTCCCCGGCCATGACCCCATTATGACCAGCGGTTACCCCGGTGTAAAAAAAGATATCACTCGACGTGTTTAACGGAAGCTTGTGCGCAAAATGGAATCTCGCGCTTAAAATTACCTGAGTTTTGACAAACATCACCGGATCTTCTATGTTGACGGACAATCATGCACATGATACCTAATATTGCGTCCCGCAAGTAATTTACAATACACGGTTTTATTTTAGGCAGAGATTTCTCATCTAATTGACCGAACATTGGGTTTGCTTCTCACACAGGGTCATACTCGGAATTTAGGGTTGAAACGATGGGAGCCGTTTCTAAAAAAACAAATGAATTGCATCCTTCGTATCGTTTAGGGGTCGACACCGGCGGCACGTTCACCGATCTTTGCGTCTATGATGAGTCCGTTCGTAAAATTACGGTGGCCAAGGTGCCCTCAACACCTGCCGATCCCTCCCAGGCTGTTCTTAGCGGTATCCAAAACTTGATCGAGAATGGCAGCGTCTCACCGGATAAAATCAGCTTTCTGATTCATGGGACCACCGTTGCCACAAATGCGCTTTTGGAGGGTAAGGGCGCACCCACGGCCTTGATTACCACCTCAGGATTTGAGGATGTCATCCTTATCGGTCGCCAGAGCCGGCCCAAACTTTACGATTTTTGGGCCCAGCGGCCCACACCGATTGTTCCGCGCAGCCTATGTTACGGGGCCCAAGAACGCATCCTTCACACCGGCGAAATTCTTAAGCCTCTGGATAAAGAACAAATTGAAGCCATCGTCGCGGATATCAAAACAAAAGGTGTGGCCTCAATTGCCGTCTGTCTCATCAATTCTTATACCAATCCGGCTCATGAAAATCAGATCAAATCAATCATCGCAAGCGTTTACCCCGAAGCGTTTGTTACCATCTCAGCCGAAGTTTTGCCCGAATTCAGGGAATACGAGCGCATCA